>JACQHB010000004.1 GCA_016199215.1 Candidatus Doudnabacteria bacterium
CAATTTGGCTTCAAAAAAATTGAAAAGTTGTTTAGTGGTGCACCCGGCAGGGATCGAACCTGCAACCTTAGGTTCCGCAAACCTACGCTCTATCCATTGAGCTACGGGTGCTAAAATTTGAGTTTTCTGGCGATTGAATCGGAAAACGATTCTTCACGATCCAGGTCTTCGATCAAATAATTCTTAAGGGCCATCTTTACCGCTAGCGGATCTTGAGACCCGAGTTCCAAAGTCACAAACCGGTTAATATAGGCACTGGTTTCAAAATTCAGGGTTTTTACCTGCGGCGGGGCATATACGATCCAGAAGGTTTTTATGGTTTTGTAGGGATAGACAACGTCGCCAACCACAATTCCGTTTGGAGTTATAATATGGGTTAATACTTTCGGTTTTTTGACTGCAAAATAAGCGCTGAGTGCCGTCAAAAGGCCGAAAGTAATGATTGTTATTATGCTTTTTTGGTAAACCGCGTACGCGATCAGCGCGAGGCAGACGACTCCGAATATTATAAACCAGGATCTGGGTTTGTCATGCTCTTTAAATTCCTGAGCTTGCCAAGAAATATTGTCGGACATGGATTTTGTATTATTGGCGGAGAGTGCAGGACTCGAACCTGCAAGTCCCTTGCGGGACCCTGGTTTTCAAGACCAGTGCCTTACCATTCGGCACAACTCTCCAACTAGATAATAATAATTATAACATTATATTGTGGATAATACAATTTGCTTCAGTATGCAATACTGATATACTTTATTTATGAGAACAACACAAAGAAAGGGCGATATTGCTGTTTCAAGAGCTATAGCGAGATTTACATCTATGGGTTATGATGTTTCTTTGCCTTTTACAGAATCGGCATCTTATGATTTGATCGTGGATACTGGTCAAGAAATCGTCCGGGTCCAAGTTAGATATTGCGGAGTACATGAAGTAGCTCTTCGGAGAATACACTCTAATTCAAAAGGTTATGTTGTTAAGAAAACAAAGAACGGTGCTTATGATTGGCTTTATATCTATAAAAGTACTGGTGAAGAATATTTAATAAAACAGTGTTTGGCAAATCGAAATTCGCTTGTTCCAAAACCAGAATATTTAATAGTATAAAGAAAAAGCCGCGTTTACCGCGGCCTTTTCTTCATATGATTTTTCCGTCTTCGCGCAAGGCTTCGACGGATCCACCATAGCTTTAGCGAAGGTGGACAGCCCCCCATTTGGGGTTGGTTTCTTAAAAAGGCTGATCATTAATTACCGTCAATCGGCCACCCGATCATTCGATCGGGCCCGGTCGAATGACCGGGTAATTAGCAAAAATTTATTTGTTCCATTCCTGGAACGCTTACCCCGTATATCAACTTCGATAATGGTCGGGGTTAGCTTTTGCTTACTGCTGTAGCCTGTGTATCCGTTTTAGTATTTTTAATCTTGAAGCTTTTGTGTATTCGACCATTGAATTGCAAAAGCATCGAAGTTGTATTACGGGGCTTACTGTGATTCCGCGGAAGTAGGAGAATCGACCAAGGTAATTTCTAAGGCGAAAGTCTTGTTGTCTTTAGTCTGTCCTCTGACGCTCACGACCAAATCAATTTTAAGCTCATCCGCCTTGATATTCACATATGAGGTATCGGAAGATAGATAGAATTTTACCGCGCCGATAGAGATTGACGTATCAGAAACCGCGGTAAGCTTGCCCGTTGCCGTCACTTCATCCAGGTTGATTGGGTTATCACTTTCAACCTGCAAGCCGGCCCTTTCGATATTTTGTAATGCTTCTTCCTTGCTGATTTTGGTAACCTCGACTGCTTTTTCCAGTTCGAGTCTGACTTCTCCTTCTGTATTGATTGAAGCGGTCTGCAGTTTAGTATTTAAATCTTTAAGTTTGTTAACAAGAGCTGCCTTTGGTTTTGGAGATGAGGCGGCGGCTGTTGCGGTTTTTTGCAGATCTTTCACGGTTTCGGCCACGATTTTTTGGGTTTCTTCATTTGAAAGCCTGCCTTCTTCGTTCTGCTCCAAAATTTTCTCCAATTCCATAACACGATTTTCCGCGAACTTCAATTGTAAATTGGCCTTCTTTGATTCGTCCCTTGTGAGTTTAAGTTCGATATTTTCAACAATTCTTTTGAGTGGATAGATTGTCTGTCCGGGGCTGCTTTGAAGCGCGGCGATTGCCGTGCCCATTGCCAGGCTTACCAAAATCAACCCAGTTCCTATAAGGCCGGCTGTTATTCTTAATGTTCTGAAAGACCCTATGAAGTATGAAGCAAACCTTTGTTCTTTTTCTGGTTCTGCCACACGCGAGATTTTATCCATAATTTTGCTTCGAAGAATAGCAAAATCCGGCAAATCAAGCCTTGCCTTAGGCACCAAACTAAGTTTCTGGATTATTTCCTCGTCAGTTAATTTATTGGATTTAATCATGTCTTCTTTTTTCGATTAAGCAAAGTCTTTAATTTAAGGATTGCTCTGTGCTGGATTACTCTTACCGATCCTTCGGTTTTATTCATCAACAACGCGATTTCTTCATTCGTCAAATCTTCAAAGAATCTATACCGGATGATCTGCTGTTGGTCTTTTGGGAGGCTTGCGACCAGGTCAACAATTTTCCGCTGTTCAATATCCAGATTCAGTTCATCAATCGCGCTTGCTCCGTCCTCCAGAAGAAATTCCTCCACTTCATCCAGGCAGACCTGGCTCTTCCTTACTCGGTAGTAATCAATGATGTTGTTTTTGGCTATTTGATAAAGCCAGGTGCTTAAGGCTTTTGCGGAGTTGACTTGGCTTATCTTCAGCCACGCTTTGACAAATGTGTCGGAAAGGATGTCTTCTGCTACTTCTTTATGCCCGGTCCGGAAGAAGATAAATTTGTAGATCGGCTCGGAATAAAAGTCATAGATCCGGGCGAACGCCTCCTGATCAGCCGATTTTGCTTTATTAAAGGAGATATTTAATTCTTCTTCTGTCATATATTAAGACGGATTAGGCCACGTTTTGTTACAGTGTCAATTCAGGACAATTTGAATTGTAACATAAAAAAGGCCATTTAAAGAAAATTGACCCTATGTCCAATCTGGGATAAAATATATAAGCTTTTATTGTGGAGAGTTGGCCGAGTGGCTTAAGGCAGCGGTTTGTGTCCCTACGGGACATCTCCCGAAGGCAGACTAAACTTCCAAAGCAATCATGTTCTGCGTATACTTTTTGAAAAGCTTAAAGAATAACGATCTTTACATTGGCTCATGTGAAGACATAACTGTTAGACTAAATAGACATAATCGAGGATTGGTAAGATCGACAAAGGCTTATAAACCCTGGTATTTGGTAGGTCAAGAGGAATACAATTCTCGGAGCGATGCGGTAAGAAGAGAGAGATCTTTAAAAACCGGGCAGCAGAGAGAACTTTTAAAAAAGAAGTATAGAGATTTTTAATGTCATGGAGAGTTGGCCGAGTGGCTTAAGGCAGCGGTTTGCTAAACCGCGGGGATCTAAAAAGTCCCGCACAGGTTCGAATCCTGTACTCTCCGCCACATTTTCAACTTTGAACTTATGAATATCTATCCTAAAAAATTACTGCCTGGTGATGAGGTTAGAGTGATAGCCCCTGCTAAGAGTTTCAAATCTTTTTTTCCTGAAGAAAAAAGAACTCATGCAATACAAAAACTTGAAGCATTAGACTTGAAGGTAAGTTTTGGTAAATACGTCAATGAAGTAGATGAATTTGAATCTACTACCGTTGAGCATAGATTAGAAGATTTACATGATGCTTTTTCTAATAAAAATGTAAAAGCAATTCTAACTGTTTTAGGAGGTTCAACTTCCAATCAGCTTTTGAAGTTTATTGATTATAAACTGATAAGAAGTAATCCAAAAATATTATGTGGACTATCTGACATAACAGCTCTTGCAAATGCGATTTATTGTAAAACAGGATTAGTTACATACTCTGGTCCACATTTCACTCTTTTTGGTGCGGATAAGGCTGTCGAGTATACAATTAATTATTTTAAAAAATGTTTATTCTCCGAAGACGCTTTTGAGGTAATGCCATCAGAAACTTTCTGCGATAAGAGATGGGATGCCGAAGAAATAAAAAACGAAGGCTATTGGACAGTCAACCAAGGAGAAGTTCAAGGAACAATCCTTGGCGGCAACCTTTTAACTTTTAAGTATTTGCAGGGCACTGATTTTGCTCCTGACTTAACTGATAGTATTTTATTTTTGGAGGACAACGATAAAGAAAACTTTCGAGCATTTGAAAATCAATTACAGTCCCTAATAAATCAACCTGATTTTATTAAAATCAGAGGTATTATAATTGGTCGATTCCAGAAAGGCAGTGGAATGACAAAGGATTTGCTAACTAAGATTGTAAGAACTAAACGGGAGTTGGACAACATCCCAGTCGCTGCAAATATTGATTTTGGCCATACTACACCTACGATCACTTTCCCAATTGGCGGAGAAGTTGAGCTGGTGGTTACAGAAATAAGCCAGCGTATTAATATTGCTAAACATTAGTATTGTAGAATTATTTTTGAAGTGTCAAACCATTCCGGATAAGCTTTATACATAGCCCTCAATTCCAGTATTATTTATCAATAATTAAGAAGTTAAGAAGTTTTTTGCCGACCTTAGCTAAAGTTTCGGCGGGCCGCAGTCGGTTCAAAGTTCCGGCAATCGTCCCCGCCAGAGAATTAGTAATTGCCGTTTCTTACGAACTATGAAAGAAAATATTTTAACAATCGTTGTCATAATCATCCTTACTGGTGCCTTGTATTTTATTTTTCGCAGAGGTGGATCAAGTCCGCCCCGTCAAACTATTTCAAATTTTGGGGAATGTGCCAAAGCGGGTTATCCGATAGGGGAATCCTTTCCCCGGCAATGCTGGACTCCTGACGGCAAGCGTTTTGTTGAAGGCCAATAATTCCGATTATAAAAAAAACGAACCGCTTGATCGACGCCAGTCTTACGACTGGCACACGACCGAGCGGTTTTGAAAACGATGTGCGCCGTTAGGAGCGGGGTGCAGAAGTTGAAAAGTTTTCCGAATACTCGCGCCGATATTGGGCGAGGTCGGTCTTCTCGATCTCGTTCAGTGGACGCCCCTGGTTGGTCTTCGCTTGACGATCCAGCCAGTTGAGCCGCTGGATGTACTTTGTCCGGCCTCCCCAACGATCTGCCCGTGCCGTAATCGAACTCGCCGCGACGTATGGCGAAGTGATCGCGGACAGCTGGGGTCTTGGCGTCGTAATGTTGGGAACCCAATCCTTCGGCGGCATGACGTCGCGAGCCAAGTCGACCGGAACGCCGAGGACTCCATTCTTGTCATGCAGGAACACGACCCCTTTATTGCCTGAAGGGTCCACAGCGTCCTGCAGGACCGTCAACATGGAATTCAGGTCCGTCCGCGACATCGTCGTCGCAGCCTGGGACGCTACCATCTCCCTGGCCTCGACTCCCGGGTCCAGCTTGTCTGCCAGCTTCCGTAAGGTCTTGCCATAGAGACGGCTGGCCGTGGACATCTCCTCTGCCAGCTTGCCCTGTGAGGGGTTGTCCTCGACAGCAGCCGAGGCGCTTTCGTAGAACGCGGAGAGCGATTCCTGCGCTCCCTTGGTGTCTCCGTTCTTGTAAGCTTCCTCCAGCTGGCTGAACGCCTTGTGCGAGGCGTCGCCGGGCTTGCCCTTGCCAAAGAGCGAGTAGACCCGGCTGACGGCCTTGCTGCCGCCCGCCGCGTATGTGGCGGCGCCGCCGGCGATTCCGAATACCAGCAACGCCAGCAACAGGATTCCAAGTACCTTGGCAATCTTCCTTGCGGTTCTCTTGATCATTGTCTGCCTCCTTCTAGGCTGTGACGAACAAAATTGGCGTGAAAAAATCAACCGCACCACGCGATTGACCGTAAACCTTAGCATATAATCTTGGTCTTTGTCAATGCCCTTAGTTGATTATCCGTGAGCGACTGCGATGGCCCACACCTCAAGGGCTTTGTTTTTTTTCAAAAGTTTTGCGATTTCGTTCATGGTGGCGCCTGAAGTCACCACGTCGTCAACCAGCAGGAATTTTTTTCCCGCGGCTGCTTCAGACGTTTTAATCGCGAAAGCGTTTTCTAGATTGCGTTTCCGTTCATCTCGTGTCAGTTTTATCTGCGGTTTCGTATTCTTGGCCCTTGATACCAGATTTTCGTCGATTGGAAGATTGAGCCTGTCGGCAACAATTTTGCTTAAGAGCTGGGCTTGGTTAAAACCCCGCCAGGCAAAACGATTTTTATGAAGTGGGATGGGAATGATTGTAAATTCGGAAAAGTAATCAGATAAATTCAAACTGACGATTTCATCTGAAATAATTCTTCCCAAAGATTCAGCTAAGTCAGAAACAAATTTATATTTAAAAATTCCTATCAGATTATCAACGTCTTGGTTGGAATAGGGAAGAGCGCAAACAAGGCCGTCAACCGTGTTTCTTGTAGTACAATCCGGATGGGTTTTGCCAAAAGCCGAGGGCAGTTGGCAGACAATGCATTTCTGATGCGGCACCTTGGGCAGTTTTTCAAGGCAATTCTGGCATAAAAAAAAGCCTTCCTTGCCGCAGACAACGCAGGAAATAGGGAAGACTAGGTCTATGGTTGATTGTCCCAGTGTCTTTAAGAAACTGTTAACTTTTAACCATTGACCATTAACTGCTCGCATTTTTGTTTTCGTTAATAGTTAAGAGTCAATAGTTATTGTTATAGTTATTGTTTAAACTTTAGCTATATCCACCTGTTTTATCTGCACAAACTGTCCGTTCATGCTCACCTTAACGTCATTGCCCTCATTGACTTCGCCCGAAATTATTTTTTCAGCCAGCGGGTCCTCGACTAGCTCTTGTATCTTTCTTCGGACAAACCTCGCCCCTTGGGCGGGGTCGTAGCTTTTTTCGGTGATAAACTTGACCACGTCCTTGTCGAACAGCAAATTAATTTTTTGCTGTTTGGCCACATGCTCGGCCAGGATGTTGAGTTCAAGGCTGACTATCTTTTTAATTTCATCAATGCCCAATGGCCGGAACACAAGAACCTTGTCGATTCGATTCAGCAATTCGGGCCGCATAATTTCTTTAAGCGAACCAAGCACTTTTTCTTTGACCCGGTCATACTGTTCTTCCGCTTTTTTGCGCTCGTCATTCATCAGTTCGAATGTCCTGTCCTGGGAAAAGCCAAAGGCGTTGGCCTGGCGGTTGAGGTCTGTAATGCCGATGTTGGAAGTCATAATTATGATGGTGTTGCGGAAATTGACATGTTTGCCCTGGGCGTCAGTAAGCATTCCTTCCTCCAGAATCTGCAGCAAGATATTAAAGACGTCAGGATGGGCTTTTTCGATTTCATCAAACAGAATTACGGCGTAAGGCTTGCGGCGGATTTCCTCGGTCAGCCTGCCGCCTTCTTCGTATCCGACGTAGCCAGCCGGGGCTCCGATCAGCCTGGCGACATTGTGTCGCTCCATGAATTCAGACATATCAACTCGAATCATGGCGTCTTTATCTTCAAATACCTCGGCAGCCAAAACTTTGGCGGTTTCAGTTTTACCCACGCCGGTTGGACCTAAAAAGAGGAAAGAGGCGATTGGGCGTTTGGGCGAAGCAATGCCCGCTCGGGATCTTCGGATCGCCGAGGAAATGATTTTAATTGCCTCATCTTGCCCGATAATGCGGCTCTGGAGGATTTTTTCCAGATTGGTCAGTTTTTTTGCTTCGGTCTTGAGCAGCTTATTAAGAGGAATTTTGGTGATCATTGAAACGGTTCGAGAAATATCCTCGCCCGTGATTTCGTTTATGGTTAAAGGTTTTTTGGTAGCGATTTTTTGATATTCCATTTTTTGCTTCTTCAGCTTGTCTTCCTGCGATTTCAGATGCAACGCGGTCGTGAAATCTTGCAGCATTACCGCCTTGGTTTTTTCTTCCTCAAGTTTTTTGAGCTCGTTTTCAATTTTTTTCACTGTCCTCACCCCGCGGGACTTGTTGCTGATCGTTTTGGTGTAAGCCGCTGTCTCGTCAATCAAATCCAAAGCCTTGTCAGGCAAGAAGCGGTCGTTAATATAGCGCGCGGACAAATCGACAGCCGCTTTGATTGCGTCATCCGTGATCGTGAGGCTGTGGTGCTTTTCGTAGTTCGGCCGAAGTCCGGTAAGGATCTGCATGCTTTCTTCCATGCTTGGCTCTTCAACCAGGATTGGCTGGAATCTTCGCTCAAGCGCGGCGTCGTGCTCAATATGTTTTTTATATTCAGTCAGTGTGGTTGCCCCGATCACCCGAATTTCGCCTCTGGCCAAGGCGGGCTTCAAAATATTGGCAGCGTCCAAAGAGCCGGTGGTGGCGCCGGCGCCGACTATGGTGTGAAGTTCGTCGATAAATAAGATTATATTGGGGTTTTCCCGCACTTCATCTATCACTTGCTTCAATCGCTGCTCGAATTCTCCCCGGAACATGGATCCCGCGACAACCAAGGCCATATCCAGGGCGATGATTTTTTTATCCAGCAACGAATCAGGCACTTCATGCTTAACAATTGCCAAAGCAAGGCCCTCAACAATTGCCGTTTTGCCCACTCCCGGTTCTCCGATTAAAACAGGATTATTTTTGGTTCTTCGGTTCAAAATGGAAATCAGGCGTTCGATTTCGGCTTTGCGTCCAATCACCGGATCGATTTTGCCGCTCCGAGCTTTCTTGGAAAGGTCTATGGAAAAATAATCCAAAGCCGGAGTTTTCCCCGCTGAGACCGGTTTTTCGTCCAAACCGGCAAGGCCGGGCTGCATCTGCTCGTCGGAATTAAGCAGGTCGGGAATGCGGGAAACGTTTTCGAAGATGGCCTGGAGGTTTTTCCGCACTTCGCTTACCGAAACTTTCATGCTCAAAAGAATAGACTTGGCTTCGTCGTTTTCCATATCCGCGATGCCGTACAGGAAATGTTCGGTCCCGATAAATTGGTACTGGTAGCGGGAGGCGACTATGGCGGATTTTTCAATGACCTCCCGAAGATTATTGGTCAGCCTTGGCTGCCATTTGTCCGATATGTTGTTTTGGTTGAGTTTGACAATCTCCTGCCTTATGAACTCGGATGTAATTCGATTTTTTCGCAAGAGTTCAGAAGCAAAGGAGGAATCCTCTTGAAGGATCCCATACAAAAGATGCTCGCTGCCGATATGGTCATGCTTCAGGTCTTCAGAGATTTTTTGCGAGGTGATTAAGGCGTTTTTTGCCCTGGACGAGAGCCGCTCTAAGATGAAGGAGAAGTTATTCATATCAGGTACTGAAAATTTGATTAATAGTTAATAATAATTATAATAATCTGATATTTTGCCAGTTGCTAGATGTTAAGTTAATTAATTGTTTTTTTAAGCTGTTTCGTTGGAAACGAAACAGCTATCAAATTTCTAGTACCTGACATAATGGGTTATACTATAGTTATTATATCAGGAAAGTCAATGGACATGAATCCCGTTAGAAAATTACATGCTTTAGGCTATATAAGCTGATTTAATGGGGATTATCCTTGTGTTCATCTGTTCATCAGTGAATTAAATTAATATTTCTAAACGGGATGAATATATACGAGAAAGCTTTGAGTTTGTTAAAGATTCGGCCCCATCATTCGGCTGAATTGACCAAAAAACTTTTGCTGCGCCGCTTCAAGAAATCCGAAGTCGAAGCAGTCATTGGAAAGTTAACCCAACAAAAACTTCTTGACAATGATCAATACGCACAAACTTATTTGGACAATTTGATCAAATACAAGACCCTGGGCTTTTATGGGCTTAAGGCCAAGTTAATGCAGCGGGGGGTTGCCGGGCAGGAGGCGGAAAATTTGCTAAAAGCAAATTTTCCGCCTGAGAAAGAACGCGAAGTTGCTCTACGCCTGGTGGAACGCTCAGGCAAGATGGGTAAATTAAAACTCGCCCAAAAATTGGCGAGAAAAGGATTCAGAAGCGAAATAATCAGAAGTTCATTTGGTTGAGTTTCGCAATCCGTTCCTTGATAGGCGGGTGGGTTTGGAAAAGTCCGGCAAACCAACCTATGCGATCCCTGTTGTCCACGTGTTCCTTAAGCGGATTGACGATGTATAAGTGGGCCGTGGCTTTGTTGGCCACTTCCAAAGGTTCGTGGTCTGCCGCGATTTTTTCCAAAGCAGAAGCAAGGCCTTGCGGATATCTGGTAAGCAGAGCCCCTGAAGCATCGGCAAGATACTCTCTTCGCCGGGATACCGCCAATTGGATCAAGGTCGCGGCGATGGGGGAAATAAGAGCTAGGATCAAACCCGCGATTGCGAATATCGCTCCTGCCTGTCCGTTATTGCGCCTTCTTCCATGGAAAGATATTCGAAGCAGCCAGTCCGAAAGCAAAGTCACAACACCCACCAGCACGACTATGATAGTGGAAAGACGAATGTCATAATTGCCGATGTGCGAAAGTTCATGGGCCATAACCCCTTCCAATTCCGGTTTTGTCAGTTTAGACCTAAGCCCGGTTGTAATGGCAACCACAGCGTGTTGAGGGTTTCGTCCTGTGGCAAACGCGTTCGGCGCGGTATCTTCAATCAAGTAGATTTTTGGGGTAGGCAAACCAGCTCCTATGGCTAAATTCTCAACTGTCCGGTAAAGTTCTGGGTCATCAACGCGTTTGACTTCTTTGGCGTGGGACATAGCCAGCACGATTTTGTCAGAATAAAAATAGCTGGTCAGGCTTAAGACAATTGAAATAGCCACCGCTATCGGAAGCAGAGCCGGTTCGCCCGCGTAAGCGGCAAATACGTAACCCAAAGCAATGATCAGCACGAGAAAGAATGTAAGAAACAGCGCTGTTTTTTGTTTGTTACGAGAGATTTCTGTGTAAACCATAGTATGAAATTCAAAATTCAAAGCTCAAAATTCAAATAAGATTTAATAATTACTTAAATTTTAAAATATATTTGTGCTTTGGATTTTGTGCTTTGAAATTAAAACTGGACGTTCACTGGTTGGCCCTCAACACCTTTCTCATCTATATCAAAGAAAGGCTTGACGCTAAAACCTAACATGCCGGCAAAAAGATTGGTTGGGAATGTCTGCAGTTTAGTATTAAAGTCCCGGACATTGCCATTGTAAAACCGCCTGGAAGCCTGGATTTTGTCTTCCGTGTCAGTCAAATCCGATTGCAGCTGCAGAAAGTTTTGGTTAGCCTTAAGATCCGGATAGTTTTCCGCTACCGCGAACAAGGACCGAATCGTTTGGGAGAGCTGGTTTTCGGCCGCGAGCTTCGCGCTGGGATTTGGCGCTGCCATGGCAGCAGCCCTGGCGTTGGTTACTTTTTCAAACAGTTCTTTTTCATGTCCGGCGTAGCCCTTGACGGTGTTGACCAGGTTGGGGATGAGGTCATACCGTCTTTTTAGCTGGACTTCGATGTCGGACCAGGCTTCGTCCACCCGGTTTCTTGAACGAACCAGGCTGTTGAACATCACGATCAGCCAAAGGATGAGCAAGGCCAGAATTATGAGCGCGTAAATCATATTTTCCTTCCCGCCTGCCGCTAGGCAGGTCTTTAAGGTTGGCTACATATATGTTATAATATAGCCGATTTCTATACCTGTAATATATAGTTTTTATGGCAATTTCACAAGAAGAGGTCGAACGAATCGCCCGATTGGCCAGGCTTAAGTTCGACGGACCGGAAAAAACCAAGTTACAAACGGAATTGTCCGCGATTCTTAATTATGTGGATCAGCTTAAAGAAGTTGAAGCCAAAGTTTCAGAAAGTGAATTTGAAACAGAAGGAGCCAACTTGATGCGGGATGATGTGGCAGAAGTTTTAATTGACCGTGAAGAACTGTTGGGCAGGGCGCCGACGAGAGAAGGAAATTTCTTCAAAGTAAAATCGGTCTTAGACTAATTTTATCTAATTTTTTTCATGGAATTAACAGATATTACTCTCAAAGAAGCTTCACGAAAATTAGCAAGTAAGGGAATCTCGGCTAGAGAACTGGTGGCGGCGTTTCTAAATAGGGTAAAGCAAGTGGATAAATCGGTCCACGCTTTTTTGTCAGTCTATGAAAACGAAGCGCTGGCTTGCGCAGACGAGGCGGATGGCAGGATTTTAGATGGGACCAGCTTTTCACTCACAGGGATTCCTTACGCTGTCAAAGATTGCATATTGGTTAAAGGCGCTAAGGCTACGGCTGGATCAAAAATTTTGGAAAACTATATAGCTCCTTACGACGCCACAGTCATAAAAAAACTGAAGGATCAGACGCCTGTAATGATAGGCAAGACAAACATGGACGAATTCGCCATGGGTTCTTCCACGGAAAATTCGGCCTTTGGACCAACCAAAAATCCTTATGATTTAGACAGAGTTCCGGGAGGGTCTTCCGGAGGTTCAGCCGCGGCTGTTGCAGCGGGTGAAGCTATTTTTGCTTTGGGTTCGGATACAGGGGGATCAGTAAGGCAGCCTGCGGCCTTTTGCGGAGTCGTTGGTCTTAAGCCAACTTACGGCAGGGTCTCAAGACATGGATTAATGGCTATGGGATCATCCTTGGACCAGATAGGCGTGTTTAGCAAGACAGTAGAAGATTGCGCCATAGTTTTTGGCCAAATCGCGGGAACTGATGAAAGGGATTCTACAAGTTTGCCTCAACCGGTCCCTGATTATGTAAACTTATTAAAGGAAGATTTAAAGGGGATTAAGGTGGGCATGCCAAAGGAGTATTTTGGCGACGGGATGGATAAGGAAGTGCGAAAAGTGATTGAGGATTCCATTAAAGTTTTTGAAAGATTGGGAGCAATCATCGAGGAGGTTTCTTTGCCCCATTCCAAATATGCCTTGTCTGTTTATTATGTGATTATGCCCGTGGAGGTTTCTGCCAATCTTTCCAGGTACGACGGGATTCGTTATGGCCTTTCGCTCCCAGGACAAACTTTGGAAGAAGTTTATTATAATACCAGGTCTGAAGGGTTAGGATCGGAAACCAAAAGACGGATCATGATAGGGGCCTACGCTTCCTCTGCTGGTTATTATGACGCTTATTACAAGAAAGCGATCCAAGTGCGGCGGTTGATTCGTCAGGATTTTGTGGAAGCTTTTAAAAAGGTGGACATCATGGTTACTCCCACAAGCCCAAACCGGCCGTGGAAATTTGGAGAAAAAAGCAAAGATCCGCTGCTGATGTATTTGGAAGACATTTTTACAGTTGGGCTAAATGTTGCCGGAGTTCCCGGGATAAGCGTTCCTTCAGGAGTGCTTGAGGACGGATTGCCTGTGGGGCTTCAGATAATCGCCCCGCATTTTGCCGAGGAAAGATTGTTTGCCTCAGGCCACGCTTTTGAAAAAGCGCTTGATTTAAAAATAAAACCCAAATTATGAAAATTATTCTAACCATCTTGTTATTTGCCTTGCTAGTGCCTACTTTTGCTTTTGCCCAGTCCAGCACTAATCCTTGCAGTAAGAACACGGCTGATTCTGGAATAGTAGCCCTCCCAAAATGCATAAACCAGATTTACACCTGGTCTTTGGGAGCCGCGGCTTTATTGGCGCTGTTGATGATTATTTTAGGGGGCTATTCAATAATGACAGCCCAGGGCAACGGGGAACAGGCAACAAAGGGCAAGGAATATATTTACTCGGCTGTCATCGGCCTCCTGCTTTTATTTACGGCTTACCTTTTGTTAAGAACCATAAATCCGGATTTGGTCAATTTCCAAATTAGCGGACAATGTTTGGATGGCGCTGGAAATCCTGTTAATGCCGCTGACCCCGAAGCTTGCAAAAATGCTGGAGGACGGTGGGATCTTTTTAAGCCAGTCCTACCCTCCAGCCCTTTGCCAGGCACAGGCACGCCAACTCCATTGCCATGAAATACGAACCAATCATCGGACTTGAAGTCCACGTCCAATTAAAGACCAAAAGCAAAATGTTTTGCTCTTCTAAAAACGCGGAGAGCGATATTCCGAACGTGAATATCTGCGAAGTTTGCACTGCCCAGCCAGGGACGCTTCCGGTGATCAACAGGGAAGCGGTGCGCAAGTCGATTATGGTCGGGCTTGCCCTTGATTGCCAGATTGCTGAATTTGCCAAGTTTGACCGAAAAAATTATTTTTATCCGGATCTGCCTAAGGGATACCAGATTTCCCAATTCGACTATCCCATCAATGGGAAGGGAACATTAACGATAACTGTTAACAACAACGAACGCGCCATTGGGATTACCAGGGCGCACTTAGAGGAAGACGCGGGTAAGCTGGTACATCCAGAGGGCAAAAACTACAGCCTGGTTGATTACAATAGGACAGGAGTGCCGCTTTTGGAAATAGTCAGCGAGCCTGACATACGCGGCTCGGAAGAGGCAAGGGTTTATTTGCAGGAATTGCAGAATATTATGAGGTACCTTGGCGTATCCGACGCGGATATGGAAAAAGGGCATCTGAGGTGCGATGCCAATATTTCAATGCGCAAACAAGGAGAGACAAAACTCCCGCCGTATAAAGTAGAGGTGAAGAATATGAATTCGTTTAAGGCGGTGGCCGCTGCGATTGAATTTGAAATCAAAAGACAAGCGGAAATTTTGGACGAAGGGAAAACCCCTCCTCAAGAGACGAGGGGATGGGTGGATGACAATGGAGCTACAGTTTCAATGCGGAGCAAAGAGGAATCTATGGATTACAGATATTTCCCCGAACCTGATCTTCCGGTTTTGCATTTCGAAAAAACCTGGATAGATGAAATCAGGCGCGAGCTTCCGGAATTGCCCAATGCCCGCAAAGAACGATTTATTAAAGAATACAACTTGCCTGAAAAAGACGCGCGGACTCTGGTAAGCTACAAGGCCCTTTCTGATTATTTTGAAGCGGTTGTTTCAGAATTCGACGAGTGGCTTGCGGCAGAACACATTAAATTTGACGCCGAGGACCATGCAAAGCATTTAAAGCTTGCTTCAAACTGGGTTCTGGGGCAGTTTTCGTCTTTGCTCAATCAGAAGAGTATTAACCCGGGGGATTCAAAAGTTACGCCTGAGAACTTTGCTGAGCTTATCAAGCTGATCGCAACTGGCAAGGTTTCTCAGCTTGCGGCCAAGGACGTGTTCGCCAAGATGTTCGAGACAGGCGAGGACCCATCGAATCTTTTGGAGTCAATGGGTCTTGCCCAGGTTTCAGACGAAGGTTTGATTCTGGATGCTGTCAAAAAAGTAATTTTAGAGAACCCAAAGGGAGTAGAGGACGCGAAGGCAAACCCAAAGGCATTGGGCTTTTTGGTCGGTCAGGTTATGAAGGAATTGAAAGGCAAGGGGAATCCTCAAATAATAAACGAATTGTTAAAAAAAGAACTACTTAGCTGATGCTTAAATTAACCCTGGCTCTTGGCGTCGCGTACTATCTTATTGGGGCAGTTGTCCACTGGTTTGGTCTGACTTTGTTTCCATTTTTTGACGCCAGGCTTTATACTTCTTATCAAGACTCGGTAATAGCAGTTGCGGCTTTGGTCATAGCAATGTTCTTGTTTGTTATTGCCAGGGATCCTGTTAAAAATATTGATACATTGAAAATTGTAATACTGGCAGCTTTTCTTGG
Source organism: Candidatus Doudnabacteria bacterium (assembly GCA_016199215.1). GTDB lineage: Bacteria > Patescibacteriota > Doudnabacteria > UBA920 > O2-02-FULL-48-8 > JACQPC01. Next base: position 15,561 of record JACQHB010000004.1, read on the forward strand.
CTCCATCTTTAGCATTGCGATTGTCTGGAAAGTTGATTTTGACTCTATCGGAGCTCCGGATAAAAAGCTTCAAACAATTGTTGAAGGAATTATGGGCTTTGCTTTTGCCGGGAGCTTGCTTTATTTTTATCCTAGGAAATAATTTGACTGTTAACCAAAGCTAATATATTATAGGCTTATGACAGCAATTTACGGAAAAACCAAGAAGACTAATACCTCTTATCCGAAGAGGTTTGAGTTGCTGTTATAACAGATCAAAATCAAGCAACATCAGCCCTCTTCGCTAGGAAGGGGTTTTTTGTTGCTAAGGAGGATGCCATGGCGGTTCATTGCCAGGATTGTGGGTCAACGCTTACGGTGCTAAAACCGGTGGTACACGGAGTGATCCAAAATTCAATCATTCGGTTGGGAGGAACAATAGACAAGGGGTTTCGATTTCTGATTGGCAAGCCGCGACAGTTGCCAGTAGACGTTATTGTCTATTGTCCGAGCAAACGATGTGCTCAAGACAACCGCCGTTGTCCGCGATGTGGCGGTAGGAACAGTCGGTGGCTCACGTCTTCAGATAGGACGCAGGCCAAGCACGCCTGCCCTCGCTGCCGGCAACCTTTTTACGAGCCCTTATCATCCGCATGATACGGGCTCTTCGTCTTTTAGAAAAATTTTTTGATCAGTTTTTCCGCCTGCTTACTGTTTTTGATCCATTGGATTCTGCTGTCACGCTTAAACCAGGTCATTTGCCTTTTCGAGAATTTAATGATCGCGCGGAACAGTTGTTCTTTCATTTTCTGATAAGTTAGTTTTCCAAGTATATACTCAGATATATACCTGTACTCCAGTCCCAATTCAAAAAGACGCTTGTGAGAGACTCCGGCCTTGAGGAGTTTTTTTACTTCAGAAACCATTCCTTGTTTTAGCCGGCTTTCCAGTCGGATTTTGATAAGTTTTTTAAGTTCTTCCGGGGCTTTTTTGATGCCAAGGATTAAACAGGGTTGAGGGTTGAGGGGTGAGGGGTGAGGGACAGGACGGCCTGTTGCTTTAACGATTTCAATTGCCCGGATCAGGCGTCTTGGATTGTTTTTATCAATGTTTTTTGCCCTCTTTGGATCAAATCTTTTCAGCATTCTGAAAAGTTCTGCCAATGATTTTTTTGCGAGCTGTTTGCGCAACTTTAGGTTTGGTTTGACTTCAGGAATCTGTAAATTATCAATGACAGAATATATGTAAAAAGGACTTCCACCGACCAAAAAAGGAATTTTATTTTGTCTCTGAATTTGCTCGACCGAGCGAAAAGCGAGACGCTTGAAATCCGAAACCGTGAATTGCTTTTTCGGAGAGGCAATATCTAGCAAGTGATGCCGTACTCCTCCGGAATAGATCCCCGCTTTCGCGGGGGTGCTCGATTTCGCTGATTTTTTGCTACGCAAAAAATGCGAAATCGGCACTTTGCCTGTTCCTAGATCCATTCCCTTATAAACTTGCCTGGAATCGACCGAAATAATTTCGCCGGAAAACTTCCGTGCAAGTTTGATGGCCAAGCTGGATTTGCCGGAGCTGGTAGGACCTAAAATAACGATAAGCTTGTTCATAAATCCAAAATTCAAAAATCAAAGCACAAAGTTATTTAAGAATTTAATATTTTAAATTATAAAATTATTTGGATTTTGAATTTTGTGCTTTGGATTTAACTATAGCCATTGCGGAGAATTTGTTTGGCCGCTTCAAAGAAGCGCCATGCACTTTCATCCTCGGTCTTTTCTTGATCTCTCGCCGTTCAGATTTCAGATTATGTTCGAGTTTTTTGCGCATTTTTGTAGTTAGCTGATTTATCAGCTCTGCAAAGTCGATAAATCGACTGACTACAGGCTTTTTGTTTTTATTTCTTCTTGAATCTTTTCGGCAAATTTTTCAAGCTTCATTGCTCCCAGATCCTTCCCGCCTTCGCTAAAGCTTCGGCGGGCAGGTTGGTTCCTTGCTCGGACAGCAACGGTGCCATCCTTGACTTCTTTTTCCCCAACCACAAGCATATAAGGAGTCTTTTGCATTTCTGCTTCCCGGATCTTTTTGCCAACCGATTCATTTCGATCATCAACTTCAACTCTGACGTTTTGTTTTTTCAAGGCCTCAGCCACTTCCTTGGCGTATTTATTCTGCTTCTCCGAAATTGGCAACACAATTGCCTGGACAGGGGAGAGCCAAACCGGAAACGCACCGGCATATTTTTCTATCATGAAGGCCATAACACGTTCGAGCGCGCCAACCGATGACCTGTGAATCACTATTGCCTCTTTCTCCTTCCCGTCTTTGTCGATGTACTTAAGATCGAATCTTTTGGGCATGACGAAATCATACTGGACTGTGAAAGCTGTATTCTCCTTCCCTAAGATATCTTTCATTTGTATATCAATCTTCGGCCCATAGAACGCGGCTTCCCCTTGGCCTTCAAAGAATGGAGCTTTTCTGCTTATCAAGACTTTTCTTAATTCATTTTCAGCATAATCCCAAGCTTTGTCGTCTTTATAATATTTTGAATTTTTGTCAGAGCGGTCACCTAGCGATAGTCGATAGCGAAAATCAACACCTTTTTTAAGTCCTAATGTCATGGCTACGTCTTCAATCAGGTCCAGAGCACCATTTATTTCGTCATTAGCCTGATCAGGCCGGCAAATGATGTGGGCGTCAGCAAGGCAAAAAAGTCTTACTCTGAAAAGACCTGTCAGTTCTCCTGATTTTTCATATCTGAATTGCTTGGCGAGCTCCGCGAACCGGATGGGTAATTCTTTATAGCTTCTTGGCCGGCTCAAATAAAGCTGAAAGTGATGAGGACATGTCATCGGCCGCAGGATAAGCTCCTCTTCATCAACTTTCATTACTGGGTACATTGTGTCTTTATAGTAGGGGTAATGGCCGGATTTTTTATAAAGATCAGTCTTAGCAAGATCAGGTGTGTAGACGTGCTTATAGCCACGCTTTAGTTCTTCGTCAACAATGTATCTTTCGAGTTCCCTTCGGATTGTGGCTCCTTTTTCGGTAAACAAAGGGAGTCCTTTGCCCACTAGATCGGAAAAGACAAAAAGGTCAAGTTTTTGTCCCAGAATGCGGTGGTCTCTTTTTTCCGCTTCTTCTTGCAATCTTATGTATTCTTCAAGGTCGGACCTTGAAGCAAAAGCGATTCCGTAAATCCGGGTCAACATCTTATTTTTTTCATCACCGCGCCAATACGCGCCGGCGATCCGAGTCAGCTTGAAAGCCTTGGGGTCGATTTCTTTCGTCGACTTTACATGCGGACCGGCGCAAAGGTTGTCAAAGAATCCGGATTTGTAAAAACTGACGTTTTTTTCTCCGGCTGTCTTCAGATCTTTAATCATTTCAGATTTATAAGGATCCTGTTTGTATAACTTCAAAGCCTCTTCAAAACTCATCTGATGCTGTTCAAATTTGATATCTTCCTTGATCAGCTCCCGCATTCTTTTTTCCAGCTTGGGCAAGATTTCCGGGCTGATTGATTCCGGCAGGTCATAATCCTGGTAAAAGCCGTCATCAATGGCAGGACCCACCCCCAAACCGACTTGCGGATATAATTCGCTTACCGCCATGCTCATTAAGTGCGACAATGAGTGGCGGATTTTGAATAATTGATCTTGCGGTTTTTCTGATTCGTTTTTCATAAGTTTTTCCAAATATTCGCAGTCAGCCGATTTATCGGCTTTACTTAGGCTGATGAATCAGCCAACTACATTAAAAATAAAAAAAACCAAGCAATTCTGCTTGGGGTCGGGTCATTCAACCCGACGGTTCCACCCAATGCTTTAACTTTAAGCTGATAAATCAGCTGACTACATCGATTAACGGCCGAAGTTGCCGTAACGGCTCCGCGGTTGGTGAGCCCGCATCCATGCCCTTAATGCTGCAATTGTAGCTTTATTTGGGGAAGTTGGCAACTTCGAGGCCTATCAATTCTTTAAGTTTGGCTTTGAAGTCATCCGAAGGATTGACCCGAAAGGCGGTTTTGACTTTTTGGTTTTTGATCATCAGATCCACAGAAACACCTCCGGGAAAAAGCTCAAAAATTTTTTTAAGCTCCAGGAACATCTGGTCATTGGCGTCCTCAGGTATGGGGATGGTGAGTCCGATAGGGGACGCGGCCAGCGGATTTGTTGACAAGGAAAGTTCCTTGATGTCGTCAGCCAAAAATTTTGTTATACCGTCTTTGTCCGAAACTTTGCCGCTGATTAAGACAATTTTTTCCTCAACTACCAAATCTTTGTGTTTTTGGTAAACGCTGGGGAAAACCAGAACCTCGACAGATCCAGCCAAATCTTCCAGTTCTATGAATGCCATGAGTTCCCCTTTTTTTGTGATAATTTTTTGGACTTTATTGATTATGCCTCCGATTATTGCCTGGCCCCGTGTTTGGTCAAGCATTTTGATCGGCTTTGTTTTCTGTTTTAAGAAGGCGGCGAATTCGTCAAGCGGGTGAGCGGTGACGTAAAGCCCGAGTAATTCTTTTTCCCAAGCCAGCTTGTCTTTTTCCGTGGCGGGCTCAACTTCCCTCATCTTCAATTTCGCGGCGGGAAGGTCTAGATTGCCGAACAAGCTGGTCTGTTTTTCATCGATTGACCGAGTATGGTTTCTTGCGAATTCCAAAACAGCTTCCGTGTTTCCGAGCAGCTGGTTGCGCTCGCCAAAAGTGTCCAAGGCTCCGGATTTAACCAATGCTTCCCATGATTTTTTGTTGAAATTTCTGGTGTGGGTCCTGGTAATGAAATCTTCCAGATCTTTGAATTTATCATTGGCCTTGCGCTGTTCAATTATGTTTTTGATCACGTCTGAACCCAGGTTTTTGATCGCGTTGAGGCCAAATCTGATGTGACCCTCATCAATCACGGTAAAATTCGCGAGGCTCTCATTGATATTTGGAGGCAAAACTTCAATCTCAAGGTTCCGGCATTCCTCAACCGCGTCAACGATTGTCGGCATATCGCCTGATTCCGCGGTCATAAGCGCCGCCATAAATTCCACCGTGTAATTGGCTTTCATGTAAGCGGTCTGGTAGCTGACCACGCAATATGAAGCGGAGTGCGATTTGTTGAAGCCATAGGCGGCAAAGGGCTCGATCCAAGCCCAAATCTGGGCCGCTTTTTCCTTGCTCCACCCGGAAGTCTTTATACAGCCATTAATGAATTTTTCCTTTTGCTTGGCCATTTCAGCCGGAATCTTCTTTCCCACCGCTTTCCTGAATTTATCGACTTCTTCCCAGCTGTAGCCGGCAAGATCGTGGGCAATCGTCAAAAGGTCGTCCTGATAAACCAAAATTCCGTAGGTCCGTTTGAGAATTTTTTCCAAAGAAGGGTCCATATACTGGATCAGGCGGGGATTGTGCTTGCGTTTTATGTAGTCGGGAATAAATTGCAAAGGCCCCGGCCGGTACAGAGCTATCATGGCCATAATGTCAAAAATCGTGTTTGGCTTAAGTTCTTTCAAATATCGGGTCATCCCAGAAGACCCAAGCTGAAACACGCCAAACGTGTGTCCGTCGGAAAGAAGCTTGAAAGTTTTTTTGTCTGGATGCGGGAGGTTGTAAATGTCAATGACAATGCCGTGGCGTTTTTTGGCGATTCTGACCGCCTCTTCCAGAATGGACAGGTTCCGAATGCCCAAAAGATCGAGCTTGACCACCCCGATCGCCTTGCTGCCGCTGGCGTTTACGTCCAAAGCATACATGTCGTATTGGGTGGTGACGCGATCGCCGTCCGGTTCCAACTGCAAGGGCATATAGTCGGTAAGTTCCGTCGGCGTGATTACCACTCCGGCGGCGTGAACCGAAGCGTGCCGGGCATTGCCTTCAAGTTTTCTGGCGATATCCAGGATTTTTTTTGTTTCGGGATCTTTTTCGTAGGCGTCTTTGAGGTCAACGTTTAGGTCAAGGGCTTTGTCCAAAGTCATATGGAAGCCTTGTTTTCCAAAAGGCACCATTTTAGCAATCTGGTCGCATTTGCTGTAAGGCACTCCCAAAGCCCTGCCGACATCGCGAATCGCGGCCCTGGCCATCATGGTTCCAAAAGTAATGATTTGCGCGACCTTGTCCTTTCCGTATTTGTTGGTGATGTACCCGATCACTTCATCCCTTCGGTTGTCAGCGATATCCAGATCGATATCGGGCGGGGTAGGGCGGTGTTCGGTTAGAAACCGCTCAAACGGAAGTTCGTAATAAATCGGGTCCACGTTGGTGATGCCCAAGATCCGTCCCACGATACTGCCTGCGGCGCTGCCTCTTGTGTTGGTGATAGCGCCCACGCTGTGGGCTCCGTCTACGACATCAGCCACCATCAGGAAATAGGTATCGAATCCGGTTTTGACGATAATATCCAATTCGTAGTTGATCCGACTCATCACAGCCTCTGGAATTTGTCCGTCCTTGCCGTAGTATGCCGCCGCTCTATTAAGGGCAAGCTCGCGGAGATATTCCGCGGTAGTCTTGCCTTCCGGAACTTCAACTTTCGGGAAGTATCTCTGGTTGGTTTTGATTATAAGCTGGCAGTCTTCCGCGATCCGGACCGTGTTTTCTAAAGCTTCCGGCACATCTTTGAATTTTTCAGCCATTTCTTGAGCGGATTTTAATGACAGGTCGTATCCTCTCATGTCGATCCGGTCCTCTTCGTTTACGGTTTTAGCCATCCCAATACAGAGCAGGGTATCGTGGGCTTCCGAATCCTGCTCGTTGATATAATGAGTGTCAGCGGTTGCGACCAAATTCAGATTGTTCGCTTGCGCCAATTTTATCAGCTTATTATTTAGGTTGTCTTCCCGCGGGTTGGGGTTTCTGCTGTTTCTTTGGATTTCAATATAGAAATTATCCGGCGTGAATATCGCGAGGTATTTTTGCAGAACTTTGGCCGTTTGCTCCTCGGAATTATTTGAAGCTGCCCTGGCAACCTCGCCGCGCTGGCAGCCTGACAGCGCGATCAGCCCTTCGGAATGTTGGCTTAAAACAGTTAGGTCTATTCTTGGTTTATAGTAAAATCCCTTGATGTGGGCCAGGGTCACGAGCTTCATGAGATTTTTGTATCCCTGCTCGTTTTGAGCCAAGAGAGTCAGATGGAAATAATCAGCGTCAATTTTGCCTTCTTTGTCTTCCATGTTTCTTGGGCTGATGTAAACTTCGGCTCCGATGACAGGTTTGATCCCGGCGTCTATGCATCCGTTGTAGAATTCTATTGCCCCGTGCATTACCCCGTGGTCGGTTAAGGCCAATGCCTCAAAACCCTTCTGCTTGGCTGCCGCGATCAGATCTTCAATCTTAGGCAGGCCGTCCAAAAGGGAATAGTGCGAATGGGCGTGGAGATGAACGAATTTTGTGTCCATAAAAGTGGTTAGTGTGTTATAATTAAAACATAACAGGACGCTCGGCACAAGTTGAAAAAATTATCGGTCGTCGTCTCGCTAACGCTCGACGCGACCTGCGTTCTCGGCCGGATGTTGCCGGCCTGCGAAGGCTAATTTTTTGCAACCTGTGCCTCGCTAAAAAAGAAAAAGGAAATGAGCTTTTTTGAAAATGAAAAGATCCAGGAATGGCTGATTGTCCTAAACGACAATTTGCGCACCACGAAAAAAATTTGGGTTTATATTTTGGCCGCGGTTTTGGTTTTGGCCATTCCTCTGGCTTTCGGTTTCAAGGCGCTGTTCTTCAAATTGACGTTTAAGAATTATTCAGGTCCGGCAGTAAACCAGCCAATGGTGAAAATCGAGCCTTTGCAGATTTTGGAAAAAAAAGTTTTAAAGCTAAGCAACAACAATTATTCGGGATTTATCAGGTTGAAAAACATGAATTTGGATTGGGGAATGCCGGAGCAGACCTATACTGCTATTTTTAAAACTTTAGGCGGAACCACCGCGGCCACGGTATCTGGAAAAACATTTATTCTGCCGGCATCGGAAAAGTTGATTGTTTTTTCTAAATTTTCAAGTCAGCAGGAGCCACAGGTTTTGGATTTTTCTCTGGGGGAGGCAAAATTCCTCCTCAAGCCCGAAATGCCTCCAATTGAGCTTTCCGTCAGCAGGGTGGAACTCGCCAATAAAAGTTCGGAGTTGACGGTTGGCGCCGCGGTCTTCAACAAATCGCCGTTTAGACTAAGCGCGGTGCATCTTTACGCGTTGGTATATGATAAGAATAATGAAATAATCGCGGTAAATTCCACCAGCGTCAATGACGTAAATTCTTTGGAAACCCGTTCATTCCAAATGTATTGGCCAAAAACAATGCCAGACGCGGCCAGGGCTGAGATTCGGTCGGAAGTGAATATTTTTGACCGGGCTTTGTTCTCGACCCAGCCAGGGAGGTCCCAATTTGAAACTGACCCAGATTAAACATTTCGACGCTATCAATTTCGGCAGCAGCGTTTTGCTGCTGCTTTTAGGTTTGCTGATGATTTACTCCACGACCCTGGAAAGTACTGGCAATCTTCTGCCCAGGCAGATGATTTTCGCGGTGCTTGGGCTAATCGGGATGTTTCTTTTGGCTTTTTCAGATTATCGGGATTTGAAGAAGCTAACACCTTGGCTTTACCTCCTGATTATTTTGGCTTTAGGTTATGTCCTGTTTTTCGGTTCAGCAATCCGCGGTTCAAGCCGTTGGGTCAATCTTGGCTTTTTCCAGCTGCAGCCCGCGGAGCTTGCCAAACTTTTTATGGTGATAGTTATGGCGAAATTCTTGGACAAGCACGGGGAGAAACTAAAAGATTTCCGCTACGTCCTGCTTTCCGCCGTTTATATCGGGATTCCCGCCCTGTTGATCCTGGCCGAACCCGATCTTGGTTCGGCTCTGGTTTTGGCAGGGACTTGGTTTGCCATGCTGTTGTTTTCACCGATGAAAAAAAAGCATTTGGCAATTTTGATCGCGATATTAATTCTTGGCCTGGTCGTGGGTTGGTTTTTTGTCATGCAGGATTATCAGCGGCAAAGGGTATTTACTTTTATTAATCCTGATGCGGATCCCAAAGGCAGCGGTTATAATGTAATCCAATCGATTATTGCCGTGGGTTCCGGAGGCTTGTGGGGCAGGGGATTGGGGCGGGGGTTTCAGTCCCAGCTGAAGTTTTTGCCGGAACGGCAGACAGATTTCATTTTCGCGTCCACAGCCGAAGAATTGGGCCTGCTGGGAAGCCTTGCCGTTATCGGATTATTCTGTCTGCTTTTTTACCGGCTGGTCAAAACTATAAAAACTTCCCGGGACAATTTCGGCATGTTCCTCGCGCTTGGAATATTTTTTATGTTTTTTATTCAGGTTTTGATCAATATTGGGATGAATATTGGAATTCTGCCGGTTACCGGGATTCCTCTGCCCTTGTTAAGCTATGGCGGAAGCTCGCTTTTAACCACATTTTTGGCGCTTGGAGTCATCCAAAGCATAGTCCGGCACAGGAAAGCCCTGAAATTTGGAGGTTGATTGATTGACTGATTTTTTAGCAGTCTTTATTATTAGCTTAAGGAATATGGCAAGATTTGATTTCAAAAGAATTGTCGAATGGCTGTCGTTCGTGCTGCGGTGTCCGGTTTGCGGGCATAAATACAATCCGGAACGGACCCGGATCATCGACACCAAGGACGAAAAACCGCAAGCCTCCGCCAGCCTCTTGATTCACACTGACTGCGATAGCTGCAAAAGCTCCGTGGTGTTCAGCATCGCCATTGACGGTCCTGAGATTTTTTCAATCGGCATGGTTACGGATTTAACCTCGCAGGACACCTCCAAATTCAAAAATAAAAACCCGATTAACGCGGATGATGTGCTGGCAACGCACGAGTTCTTGAAAGAGTTTAACGGAGATTTCAGGGAATTGCTGAAGTAATTAGCGCCTCTTTACCCCGTTAGAAATCCGATGCTTTTTTTGGCATAGGCAGCCGGACTTGATGGCTTATTTCTAACGGGGTTTACAAAATAGCACGAAAGTGCTATTTTATTATGGCTATGCCAGGTACTGAAAATTTGACCCGCAATATGTTTTTTAAGCAAGAAGCCTTAGTCAAAAACATATTGCGCTATAATTTTCGGCCAGGCATAAGGTCCATCTAGATGGCCGAAAATTAAGTCAAATTTCTAGTACCTGGTATGCAAATCACCCTCACAGCTGCAAAAAGAACTATTTTAGGCAAGTCTGTTTCCAAGCTTCGAAAATCCGAAAAGCTTCCGGCTGTTGTTTACGGCCATGGTTTGGAAACGCTTCCTTTGGAAGTGGACGAGAAAGAATTCCGCAAGGCTTTTAAATCCGCGGGGGAAAACACAATTGTCTCCCTGCACCTTGACGGCAGGCAGATCCCGGTGATCATCCATGACGTCCAGATGCATTATTTGAAAGACCACCCGATTCACGTGGACTTCTACGCGGTAAGGATGGATGAGAAGCTAAAGGCGGATATTCCAGTTCGATTTGTGGGCGAATCAGCCGCGGTTAAAGCGATGGGCGGAGTATTGGTTAAAAATCTTTCGGAAATTGAGGTTGAATGTCTCCCCTCAGACCTGCCTCAATACTTTGAAGTGGATATTTCTTTTCTTAATACTTTTGAAGACTCGATCAGAGTCTCTGACTTGAAAGTGCCGGAAGGGGTCAAGGTGCTTGCGCCCGCGGAAGAGTTGATAGCGAACGTGGCAGCGCCAAGGACAGAAGAAGAACTGAAGGCTTTGGAAACTGAAGTCAAAGAGGACGTGGCTTCAGTGGAAGGCGTAATCAAGCCTGAAACGGAAGTTAAGGGTGAAGCCGAGGCGGAGGAGGCCGAGAAAAAACAAGAGTAATTCTAATAAATGGAACAATTAAGTTTGCCCTTAGTTGCCAAAAAGAAAAAGGAACAGTTGCTCACGAGAAGAGAATCAATCGTTCTCTTGCTGGTAGCAGCTGTTTTTTTGTTGTTTGCGCATCCGAAACCGCCTGCAAAGCAAGTCTTGGGCGCCCAAACAAACACTGGTCCAGCGCCTGCTGGATCGCCTCAGCCGCAAGCGCAGCCGGTAATTCCTGGTTCTGCCGCGCCTCGCGCCGAGAGCAAGGCTGGGAAGGGATCGGCCCAAACCTTATCTTTGCCAGTCCTGATGTATCATCATGTTGCGCCAGTCCTTTCGTCAGCCAACGCGCTGGATAAGGATTTGACTGTTGCTCCCGCTGATTTTGACGACCAGGTTAAATTTTTTAAAGATTTGGGGTATCAATCTGTGACCCTTAAACAAGTCTACGAAGCCCTGTCCCAAAATTTGGAATTGCCAAAAAAATCAATAGTGTTCACGTTTGATGACGGATACGAAGACGTTTTTTATAACGCTGTTCCGATCCTTTCCAAATATGGATTTGTGGGGAGTTTTGCTGTTGTCCCGGGTTTTCTAGGCCGGCAAAATTACGCGACCTGGGACCAGGTAATGTCCGCTCATCAGCAAGGGATGGAGATAGTCTCCCATACGATGAATCACGCGGATTTATCGTCTGGCAAGTATACGGCGGAAGATCTTAAAACAGAGCTTGAGGGGTCGAAGCTTTTTTTGGAGAGCAGACTGAGCCATCCCGTGGACATTCTGATATATCCCTATGGGAAATATAATGCCAGGGCTATGAAAGCTGTGAAAGCCGCCGGGTATAAGATCGCTTTTACGACTGAATTTGGGACGAGTCAAAGTTTGTCTAATGCCTTAAGCCTTCACAGGGTGAGAGTTCACGGGGGAAGCGGCGGATTATTTAAACTCAAGAAAGTTTTAGGCTTAAGCAGGCAAACCGCTGTTTCCCAGCCAAGTCTTTAAAGATTTTTGTTTCGAATTTTGGCAAGTATTTCTTTGCCAGTTTTTTTATTTGTTTGGCTTGCCGCGGGTCGAATTCCAGGAAAATCGAATCTGCGAATGGACGAATCAACGAATAGCTGCGAATCTGACGAATTAAATTTTCAATTAAGGCCAGGCCTTGTTTTTTTGCGATCAAGGCTCGCCTGGGTTCAAACTTGGTTGACGGATCGGTCTGTTTGGCCAAATACGGCAGATTGGCGACAATAATATCGAAATTTTTGCCTTCCCACGGCTTAAGCAAGCTTCCGTGTTTGAAAGCAATCTTGACTTTGTGCAAGTTGGCGTTTTTTTGTGCGACTTTTAAAGCGGCTTTGGAGATATCAGAGGCAGAGAATAGGGTAGAGGGGTGAGGGGCGAGGGTTGAGAGTGCTTTTGTTAAAGAAATAATAATGCAGCCCGATCCTGTGCCAACATCGAGAATTCTCAATTTACAATTTACAATTTTCAATTTTTGTAAAACCAGCTCCACAAGGCACTCGGTTTCCGGGCGGGGGGTGAGCACGTTTTTGTCGACAAAAAATTTGAGGCCGTAAAATTCTTTTTGCCCGGTCAGATAAGCCACTGGCCAGCCTTGCGCTCGTTTTTCAATCAAGCCTAAATAATTGCGTACACGTTTACGTAGACGCAATTCGTGGTTTGCATGAATGTAAAGATGTTCTTTGGGTTTATTTAAGGCGTATGCCAAAAGCACCTCGGCATCCAAAGCAGGCGAGGTGCTTTTGTTCTTAAGTTTATTAATGCCGGTATTTAATATGTCTTGAATTTTCATGAAGAGTTAACCACTTCGAGCGATTAGCGAGAAGTCCCTCCTAAAACTTATAGGAGCGATCTCTCACTTCGTTAGAGATGGTTTAAACCTTTTTGAGTTTTCCAATCGCTTCTTCTTAAAATGGCCGGGCGATTTCTTTAGCCTTGGGTGCAGTGATGCAATCAAACATCCAGTCGAACTTATTTTTAATTGCTTCCTTGCCTTGCAATGCAGTTCGTTCTATAAATCTATCGATTTTCCCTTTGTCTTCGAGAAAACTAATGCTGTCGGCATCTTTTATTAAGTTCTGTTCATCTGTTCCGCCCGTCTCATGATTGGCGATAAGGACGCTGACTTTATTTATGAAATCTAACGGCGCGTTATTTTCAGCCAAAAATTCGGCGATTATTTCAGCGCCTTTTTTGGGATGTTGTTTGGTATAATATTCTTCCTGAAAATTTTTACCTTCGAGACTTTTTTCTGTTTCTCCCCTGAAGGCGCGCTCTATGTCGTGGGAATAAGCAGCTGACAAACAAGCTTCGTCTGCGTCCGGTTTAAGAATTTTTAACCAGTAAACGGCTCTGTCAAAATGGTTCAACTCATGATGGGCTCTTTGGGCTCTGGTAAACTCCTGATCGACGAAGTTTTTTATTAAATCAAAATATTTCATTTTGCTGCTGACTCTCCGCCAGAGGCGGATCCGCCTACCGCGGACAATTGTCGCCTTTGATCCTCGGCAATTAGGGCCTGGGTGATGGGCGCGAGGTTGCCGTCCATAATTGACTGGATCTGGCTGAAGTTCTGGTTGATGCGATGGTCCGTGATACGGTCCTGGGGAAAATTATAGGTGCGGATTTTCTCGCTGCGGTCGCCCGTGCCGATTTGCGATTTTCTTTTGTCGCTTAGTTCCTTTCGTTTTCGCTCTTCGTCCAGTGCCAGCAGGCGGGCGCGCATCACATTCATCGCTTTTTCCCGGTTTTGCGCCTGGCTGCGCTCGTCCTGAATCACGACCATTGTTCCAGTGGGGATGTGCGTTAGGCGGATGGCTGAATAAGTTGTGTTCACGGACTGGCCGCCGTGCCCGGAGGAGGTGGTGGCTTCGATTTTCAGGTCTTTCGGGTCAATTTTGAAATCAACCTCTTCGATTTCAGGCATCACGGCCACGGTGACGGTGGACGTGTGTACACGGCCTGATTTTTCGGTTTCCGGAACCCGTTGCACCCGATGCACGCCTGATTCATATTTAAATTTTGAATACGCGCCTCGTCCCAGGATTTCAAAAATAATTTCCTTAAAGCCGCCGATGCTCGTGCGGCTGGAGGAGGCAACGGCGATTTTATAGCCCAGGCTCTCTGCGTATCTCGAATACATCCGGAACAATTCAGCGCCAAATAAGCCTGCTTCGTCTCCACCGGCGCCGGCCCGGATTTCAACAATAATATTTTTTTCGTCATAAGGATCCTTGGGCAGCATCAACGCCTTGATTTCTTCGGCAAGTTTTGCCCTTTCCGCCTCCATGTTAGGCAATTCTGCCAATGCCATTTCCGCCAGTTCTGATTTGTCTAAAGCCAGCTTTTTATGCTCCGCGATTTCGCTTTCCAGCTTTTCCAGCTTTTGAATTTTTTCCACCACAGGCAAAAGCTCGGCTTGCCGTTTGCCAAGCTGAGATAGTTTTTTGGCGTCAGTGGTTTTAGCAAGCTCGTCTAAGATTTGCTGGTATTCGGATTTGATATGGTGGAAGTTATTCATGGTTGATAATAATGCGAATCTACGAACGTTATCCGAATTTACGAACAGTTCGTAAATTCGTCTTAGGTTCGTAATTCGGATTAATTAAACAAAAAGCACGCCTTAAGCTAATTATAGCTTTTTGGCGCGCTTTTTAAAACGTTAAGCCTTTGCCAGCTTTTTTGAGATTCTTTTGGATTTGATTTCGGCTGATTTGCCGGTGCGCTTTTTGAATCTATCAATAGTGCCGGCGATATCCAGCAAGTTCTGTTTGCCTGTGTAGAAAGGATGGCAGTTCGAGCAAATTTCAACATGGAGCTCTTCTCTGGTCGAGCCGACTGTAAAAGTGTTTCCGCACGCGCAAACAATTTTGGCGTTTGGAAAATATTGTGGATGGATGTTGTTCTTCATAGCCTCGGAATTATATCGACAATTGACCGCTGAGTCAAGATATGATAAACCTGTGCTGTTCCGAATTAAGGAGGAGAACATGGAGAGGTTGCTGGCCTTGCTGGTTGAGTGGCAGGATTTACGCGCGGAAGTGCGGCAATCTATGGCTGCGCTTGACCAATGGATCATCGCGATTCTGGCGTTGCTTCTGATTTTCATCGCGGCATCCCGCTTGCAGATGTTCCAGGACGCGGTTGTGGCTGCTGTGATTGCCGGCTCAGTGGGCATGGTTTGGATCGGCCGAAACGACGTATTGATCCACCGCCCGGTCCCGGCAATTAAGCAGATTGAGGCTGAGATCGATCGGATACTTGCGACGATACCAGCTGATCAGACAGTGAAAAATATCTTGTTTCGAGGGTGGGAATCTCACTACAAAGCCGAGATTAAGCGGGGAGTCAAAATCTTGATCCCGCTGGATGCCATCGCCGGCATTCTGATCTTCGCCTTGTTCATGCACGCCAACAACTCCGCCTACAACGGATACCTCGCCGAAGTTTGGTGGCGCGGATACTTGTGGTGGACGGCTTTGTCAGTCCACCTTGCGGGATGGGCAATCATCGCCGGCACCAAGAAGTTGGCTGAGTGACCTCTTCCACAATAGGCAGATAGGCGCGACCTGCGGTCGCGCCTACTTCATTTGCATATACGTCAAATTGACGATCGGCCAAAATACGTAGAAAGTTTTGATTCGGTTATAAAAACAGTGACGGCGGCTCGCAGGGCGAGCCGCCGTTTGGAGGTCATTCGCCGTGGATTTCCAGCACCTCTTTGAAGGTGTGGTCTTCCACGGTTCCGGCGTGGTTGTGAGCGGTTAACACGATCGTATCATCGGATACGATCGGCAGCGATTTGAGGAGGGTTCGGCAAAGCCAGCAGGGGTGAAGAGTTGGAGGGGTTAATCCGCTTTTCTCGTCTGCCTGGGGTTCTCCAGCTACCGCCATCGCGATCACCCTGGTCCAGCCGTTGGACATCGCATAGCAGACGACCGTCTGCTCGGCGCAAGCTTTGGGACCGTCAGGCCGGGGCTTGACGTTGGCTGCCGTCAGGATCGAATAGTGGTCGAGGGTTGTTTGTCCCTCTGGCCGCCATACGAGGATCGCGCAGCCAACTTTGAAGTCGCGGTAGGACGAAGCCATTTCCGCAACCTTTCGGGCTCGTTCAATCAGATGCTCCCGCATTTGATCGAACATCCGCAAATGTTCTGCTTCCACGCGCTCCTCCTTCGGAGTGTTGTTAGCCAGGGAATATGAGGACCAGATAGGGAAACATAAAAATATAGCAGACTTTTGGCAGTCTGTAAAGGCCTTGCTTATAAGAATATTATATGCTAATATTTGTAAGCAATTAATCTTACATGCTTTTGGATAGTTCAGTCCTGTCCCGCGCAAGCGAGATTCTGAAACTAAATGAAGAAAGCAGAAGGGGAGAAGGCTTACAGCCTCTCCCAAAGAAAGGATAAAATTCCAGTGAGAGATATTACTTTAATGGAGATGTTAAAGGCGGGTGTTCATTTTGGCCACAAGACCAGCTTGTGGAATCCGAAAATGGCCTCTTACATTTTTACCCAGCGGAACAACGTCCACATCTTCGATTTGGAAAAAACCAAGCAGAAACTGGCAGCGGCTTTGGAATTTGCCAAAGATTTGGCAAGCAAGGGCGGGGTCATTTTGTTTGTGGGGACCAAAAGGCAGGCAAAGGAAGAGGTGAAGAAGGCAGCGGAAGCCTCCGGCATGCCTTACGTGGTAACCCGCTGGCTGGGAGGGACATTCACGAATTTCAAAACGATCCAAAGGACAGTCAAAAAGATGGAAAAGCTGGAGCGGTTGGTGGCCGAAGGCGAAATTAGTAAATATACCAAGAAAGAGCAGTTGATGATCAAGCGCGAGATTGAGAAGATGAAAACTTTTTTCTCTGGAATCAAAGATATGAAGCGCCTGCCAGACGCCATATTCGTCCTGGACGTAAAGTTCGACAAGATACCGGTGAAGGAAGCTAATCAAACAAAGGTAAAAGTGATAGGGCTGGTGGATACCAATTCAGACCCTACAGGAGTCGACTATATTATCCCGTCCAACGACGACGCGATTAAGGTCATCAGCTTGATGTCACAAGTTATGTCAGAGGCGATTGCGGAAGGAAAGGCCAAGTTCGCGGAAAATGTCGCGGTGCCTGCTGAAACCCAAACAGCAAACAGCAAGTAGTAATAAGTAATAATAAATAGAATATGCAAATAACTTCAGAAGACGTAAAAAAATTAAGAGAGGCCACCGGAGCCGGCATGATGGATGCCAAGAATGCGCTTGAAGAAGCCGGAAGCTTTGAGGGGGCCGTGACACTGCTTCGAAAGAAAGGCCATGCCGCGGTTGCAAAGAAATCGGAAAGAGTTGCTCACGAAGGCTTAATCGCATCTTATATCCATGCCGGCGGAAAAGTCGGAGTGCTTGTGGAGCTTAACTGCGAAACAGATTTTGTGGCCCGCAACGAGGAATTTGGGCGGTTGGCCAATGAGCTTGCTTTGCACATCGCCGCGGCTTCTCCAGTGTTTGTAAGAAGGGAAGAAGTTCCCGCTGACCTTATTGAGAATGAGAAGCAGATTTACAAGGAGCAGGTCAAGGGCAAGCCGGAAAACATGATCGAGCAGATTGTGAACGGAAAATTGGAAAAATATTTCGAGCAGGCCTGTCTCCTTGACCAGCCTTATGTGCGGGATCCGGAGAAAAAAGTCAAAGATTTGATTGCAGAAAGCGTGGGCAAGCTGGGAGAAAATATCCAAGTCAGAAGGTTTGTTAAATTCACCCTGGGAAATTAATGCACCTTTTTCTTTGGTTGGTTTTAATTTTTTCCGCCGCGGGCATTGCCGCATTTTTCCTGTCCAAAATCCCTGAAGTGGCCGGGCGGCCTGTCAAAGTGACTATCTCCGGACACGAGAGTATGTTTTCCTATTTGGCTTTAAAGCTTAGGTTGATTGGCGCCAAGGCTTGGCATTTTATTCTGGAAGCCAAAGACTTAACTCCTCCGGTAAAAACGTCCATAACCAGCCAAATGGAGAAGGTTAGACAAGTCTTTAGAGTAAGAATAAGGCGTTCTGAACAAGATCAGGAATGGATGCCGGAAGTCGCGGAAGTGGCGGAAAGCAATGAGAATATTTTTCTTTTGGCGATAAAAAAGAATCCAACGGACAAGTCGGCATATGAAGGATTGGGCCGATTGTATCTTCAGGAAAAAAATTTTACGGAAGCGGGGGAAATTTTCCGATATCTGGCAAAGATTGATCCGGATAAGGATACCAATCACTCGAATCTCGGTCTTATCCTGTATTCCTTGCAAAAATATCCCGAGGCTGTTGTTGAATATGAGAAGGCTCTTTCTATCAATGGCAAAATACCTGCCCGTTGGATTAATCTTAGCCTTTGCTTTATCGCGTCAGGCGATTACGGAAAAGCGATAAGGGCAATCAACAATGCCATAAGCTTGGACGAGCGGAACATTAACTATTTAAACTTGCTTTCGGAGATTTATTTGAAGGCAGGGAACAAAATGCGAGCCGAAGAGGTCTTGGAGCAGATTTTGCAGCTTGAGCCGACAAACCGGATTACAAGAGAAAAGCTAATGAGATTGAAAATATAGCTCGGCTTCTGAGCAAAAATTACCGGTCGTCAAAATCTGCTGATTTTTGCGACCTGCTTGCTCGCGCCGTTGCGCTGCGCAGGCTAGTTTTTATCAGAAGCCTCGCTTGTTGAAAAAGAGGGAAAATTTTGCTAAAATAAGATACCTTGCCAGCATAGCTCAGTGGTAGAGCAACGCTTTTGTAAAGCGAAGGTCGGGGGTTCAAATCCCTCTGCTGGCTCCAGAAATTAGCTCGTACGTTTACAAAAAACTACCGGCTGTCAAAAATTGCCATTGGAAAGACAATTTTTTGCAGCCTGCTTTCTCGGACGGATGAACCGTCCTGCGAAGGCTAGTTTTTTGTAAAGTACTCGCTTTAAAAAATTATGTAACGTGGGCAGATGGCAGAGCGGTCAAATGCACCTGACTGTAAATCAGGCGCCCTCGCGGCTACGCAGGTTCGAATCCTGCTCTGCCCACCATAAAGAATCCCGGAAAGGGGTTTTTTATTTGCAGGATTCGAACGGGTTGAAGTGAGGCAAGTCGGTGGGCGACGCAGCCGAACGATCGATTTTGATTAAGTATCAAAATCGCAACCCAGTATAGTGTCGCATCAGCGACACTTGAAGAATCCTGCTCTGCCCACCATAAAGAATCCCGGAAAGGGGTTTTTTATTTGCAGGATTCGAACGGGTTGACAGACAGGCTCCGATAGAGGTTGTTTTCTTTTTCCCCGATTTATGCTATAATATAAATACTCAATAAATCCTTTGAGAAACATAAATTAATATAATAATTATATATGGCAACTAAGATTTTGGTAGTGGAGGACGAGGAAATCCTTTTGACCGCGCTTACCGAAGAATTAAAGCAATCCGGATTTGAAGTGGTCGGAGCCAAAGACGGAGTTGAAGGTGTGGAGAAAGCCGCTTCAGAAAAGCCTGAGTTAATCCTGCTTGATTTGGTTATGCCAAGGCTTGACGGGATCGGAGCGTTGAAAGAGATTAAGGCCAAGCCTGAAACCAAGGACATTCCCGTGGTGATTCTTACAAACCTTTCCGACTATGACAAGATTTCGGACGCGTTGTCTTTGGGAGCCATGGATTATTTGGTTAAGGCCAATTACCGTTTGGAGGACTTGGTAAACAAAATCAAGACTGTGATTGAAAGAAAGCAATCGGGATCCCAAGCTCCTCAGCCGCCGGTGGTATAAGTTTCATAAATGCCAGACGAAAACAGCTACAAGAATTTAATCAACGATATTATCGCCAAGCAGACCATTGTGCTTGGGCCCGATATTGTGATTTTGAAAGCAAGAAATGTTCCCGGGCTTACGGTAGGAGATGACGGAAAAGTGCTTTCACTCCACGGCGATCCTCAACAGGTTTTGCAGAAACTGGTTGATGAATACATCGCGTTGTCAGGGCAGATCGTGAAAAATATTTTAAATCCAGTGCTTGAAAAATATCCCGATATTAAAATTTCAATTTAGGAGGCTTATATGTCCGGCACAGAAACCGCAGTTATAATTCAGGGTTTAATCATCGCGATTATAGTCGGAGTGTTTTATAATTTTTGGGCGTCAAGCAAGGCTTATGGAGGAATTGTCGGCCGAGCAATCCGGTTTTTCGGGATTGGGATGCTGTTTATCACCATCTCGGTGCTTGAAAAGATTCTGATAAACTTCGGAGTGACAGACCAAACACCAAACTTGGCCTTGGTTCAGGATGTTTTGAACCTGATCGGTTTGCTCCTGCTGGCTCGAGGATTTTCCGTCCTGGCCTCCGCGGCAAAAAGTTAGGCCTTTTAGTTAAAAACAAAAATGTCCTTAGATAACCCAGTCCAAATATTTTTACCTTTGGCAATCTATACCATGATTGTCTTTGTTTTTATTTGGGTGGAAAACCGGCGCATCAAAGACCGCCTGCGCGTTAAAGAAGGCGAGATGACAAGGCGGATGTATGAGGTTTCAATTCTTAAGGAGCTTGGCGAACGGATAGGATACTCCTTGAATGTCCAGAAGATCGTTGACGTGATCACAGGCTCGCTGCGGCAGCTGATTTCTTACTCAACGGTGTCTTATCTGCTTTTGTCGGACGAGGGCAGGGTTATTTTCCATTGCGTGATGGAAGAATCCGTAAACCACCGTTTTATAGAGGAAATCAAAAACCGGCTGGTGACCGCTCTTTCAGCTTTGATCAACAGGGAAATCAAAACCGAATCAGTTGACGAGAGCATATCGGGAACCATAACAGACGAAAGCAATCGGGGAAGGATTAAATCATTTTTCAACATACCCATCGTGATCAACAACCAGCCTGTCGGCATCTTAAACGTGGCTTCAACGAAAGAAGGTCTGTATAAAGAGGAGGAAATGACGATTCTTTATACGATCATGGCCCAGGCTTCTTCCGCTGTTTCCAAGCTCGAGAACATTCTTACGCAGGAAAAAGGAAAGCTTAATTCCATGGTTGCGTCCATGGCCGACGGCGTATTTATGGTTGATACTAGAAACCGGCTTTTGGTCATAAACCCCGCGGCCAAGGATATGCTTGGAATCAGCAAGCCGCAACCCTCAATTTTTGATGTCTTGGACGCGGTTGCTTCCAAACTCGATTTACGGACAAAAATCGAGGAAAGCATAAAAAACGATCGGCTGACGGTTGAGGAACAACTGCCGATGAACAATTTGGTCTTGCGGGTTTTGATCAGCCCGGTTAAAGACAATGAGAATAAGGCTTTGGGCGCCGTGGTCTTATTCCATGACATTACGAAAGAGAAAGCTATTGAGAAAATGCGCGAAGATTTTACTTCCATGATGGTGCATGAGTTAAGGAGCCCCTTAACCGGCATCCGTTCAATCGCGAATCTTTTGCGGGAAGAAAAAATAAAGAATGAGCAGGCGAAATATCAGGAATTTGTGGATTTGATCGTGACCAATTCCGCGTCCATGCTTGATCTGGTCAATGACCTGCTGGATGTCGCCAAGCTTGAGGCCGGCAAGTTTCAGGTTATGAAAAAATCCACGGATCTTACGAACGTGATCAAGCTTCGGGTAACATCTTTCCAGTCGCTTGCGGCCGAAAGCAACCTGGAGATAGAAAGCAATATCCAGCCGGACTTGCCCGTAATGAATTTGGATGAAAATAAGATCGGGCAAGTGATCAATAATTTGCTTTCAAACGCGATTAAGTTTACTCCAAAAGGGAAAATCGTGGTTTCTGGTTTTATTGCAAAAAACGGGCAGGATCTTGCGGGGAAAGTCGCGGAATTCGGATTAATCTGGCCAGGATTGAAGCCGGATGTTCGATTAGATGAAGACGCCGCTATTGTCGCGGTCACGGATACAGGAATCGGCATCCCCGAAAGCCAGATCGGAAAGCTATTCAATAAATTCACCCAGCTTGAGCAAACAGCCGCGTCAGAAAAAAAAGGAACCGGCTTGGGGCTTGTAATTAGCAAGGGTATTGTTGAAGCGCATGGCGGAAAAATCACCGTCGTTTCAGAAGAAGGCAAGGGGACAACCTTTTACTTCTCGCTGCCTTTAGAAAATCCGAATATCGAATATCGAAATCCGAAACAAATTCAAAAGACTGAAATCCAATGATATTCGAATTTATAATCCATGGCTAAAGAAAAAGATAAACCAAAAAAAGACAAAATCGGATCAATTCAATCGGATTTTGTGACTCTGACTTCGCACCAGCTGCGCACGCCG
>JACQHB010000005.1 GCA_016199215.1 Candidatus Doudnabacteria bacterium
CCCCTCATCGGCATCGCTTTGGTAATTTTTGAATTAGGATCATCACTTGTAAAGAGATTTCCAATGCTCATAAAATTGGCGATCGCCATTATTATTGTCATTGTCGTGTCGTTGTCAGCCCGAACCGTTATCCGAAACAATGACTGGGACAATTCCATAAAATTTTACAATCAAACTCTGGCTTACGCTCCAGATAGTTACCGGGTTGTTAATAATTTAGGCATGGAGTACTCTGAGCTCGGAATGCAAGACCAAGCAAAGGTTATTTATTACAAGGCCATAGCCTTGGACGACAAAAATCCTGTTGCCTACCACAATCTGGCAAACAGCTACCGCGACACGGATAAGCCGGAACTTGCGGAAAAATATTACAGGAAGGCGCTGGAGCTTGATCCGAAATTTTTATTTTCTTACGGCGCTTTGACGAATTTGTATACCAACCAAAAAAAATACGGCCCAGCCGAAACGGTTCTTGAGGATTACCTGAAAATTGTCCCGGATAATCTGGAGGTTTATGTGGTCTTGGTAAACCTGCTGACGTTGGAAAAAAAATATGACCAAGCCGTTGAAGTGATAAATAAGGGCCTGCAAATCTTCCCGAAAAATCAAGAACTGCTTAATCAGTTGCAAAACGTCCAATCGCTCAAAACCTTATGACACTATCGATTATTATCCCGGTTTACAACGAAAGCGAAACTCTGGAGGCAGTCCTTGAAAAGGTCAACAGGGCCGATACCAACGGATTTGAAAAAGAAATTATTATTATTGATGACGGATCCAACCCGTCGCTTCGTAAATCTGATTTTAACGGCTATCTGTTTATCAAACACAGCAAAAATCTTGGCAAGGGCGCTGCCATAAAAACGGGCCTTGGCCTCGCCACCGGAGACATAGTATTGATACAGGACGCAGACCTTGAGTATGAACCGCAAGACTTCCCTTCCCTGCTTTCCCCTTTTTCAGATCCGAATGTTCAAGCGGTCTATGGCTACAGAACAAAGCCAGGCTACAAATCTTTTTACTTTGGCAATAAATTATTTACTGGATTCGTAAATATGCTTTTTGGCTCAAACTTAAGAGATCCTTACAGCGGATACAAAGCAATAAAAAAACCGCTGCTTGATTCCCTACAGCTGGTCAGCGACAAATTCGAGATTGAGGCGGAAATTACATCCAAATTGCTTAAGAAAAAAGTAAAAATCCTGCAGGTTCCGATTGCTTACTATCCGCGGACCTTTGAGAAAGGCAAAAAAATTAAGTTTTTCAAAGACGGAGGCAAAGGCCTCTGGACGTTTCTAAAATACCGGTTTCTTAAATAGTTTGGATATACTCTGTACAACTTACTGCTCGATCGAGCAATGTTTTGTACAAGCCAAAACCTAAATAATTTTTTTCCTAAAAACCACATTCCATTGCCCAAGTTCTGTCGAACCATCTGGTTTGACTTTTTCGTCTACGGGACTCCCAACCAAGTCAAAACCGTTTTCGTCAGCAAGCTTCTGGATCTCTTCCAACGAAAAACGATGAACAATGACACTTGCCCCGCTTTCGTCCTTCTCTCTAAGCCAAGTTTCTTTTTCACCAGGCAATTCAACCGCTCCTTCTTGTGTCAAATTAGTTATAGAATTGACTCTAAAAAAGAAGAGGCCGCCGGGTTTTAAAATTCTAGCGGCTTCGCGGAACGCTTCAGCCCTCGATTCTTTTCTCCCGTTGTGCAGGGCTTGGATCGCTACGGCAGTATCAAAACTGCCATCAGCGAAAGGCAATTTTCTAAAATCAGCCTGAACTACATCCGCGTTAGGAAGCTGTTTTTTTATCTGTTCCAAGCCAACTTTTGAAGCATCAATGCCTGTTACTTGATAGCCCAGTTCAGCAAGAGGAACTAAATGCCTGCCGCCGCCTGTGCCAATATCCAAAATCTTTGGGCCAATCTCTTCTCGAAATTTTTCAACAAACTCCAAAAGCCTGGGCTCCGGAGATTTATCTTCTGACCATCCCTGTTCATGCCTAAAATCCCAACGCTTAATCACATTAGTTAATTCGTTGTCGGGAATATATTTAGGGTATTCTGACATAATGATTTCCGGCTAACATGTCCAACTTCCTGCTCGATCGAGCGATGTTTTGTACAATAAGTTAAACCTGCCTATTACAAGGGATGTTTTTATATCTCTGGATAGCCGAGGATAGGAATTTCATAATCACCATATCGCCATACGCGTTGGCTTTCGGCCGGAGCGGATATAAAAGTGTTGTCGATTGACGCAGCGCTTGATTCGGGGCTAATATAAACGCCATCGCCGCAATTTGTTATGGTGTTATTTTTAATAATCTGTGAGCCAGCGATAGACGCTATGCCGGTATGGCAATCGTCTATAATATTGCCCGCGACTTCTTGGCTGCCTTGGGATTTAAGATCAATTCCTTCGTGCCCCGCGTCAGATAAATGATTGTTTATTATTTTTATATTTGAATTGGCCGAGGATATAGCTCCCCACAGGGCATGTCTGGATATGGTATTTTGGATAACACTGTTCGGCTGTTTTCCCGTAGGATTAAGACCGTTGCGAGTATATTCAACAATAACGTTATCAATAATACTTCCATCACCTCGAAAAATAATTGCTTCCCAATCGGCTAAATCTGGTTTTTGCGCCGCTGATGTAAAGGTGATCGGCTGGGTTTGAGTCCCTTTGGCAATTAATTTTCTTAAGATAAAAAGGCTTGAATGGGTGGTTGAATATGATTTAAGCCGCGTTGGATCCTTGTCATTAAAGCCGTCCGGAGGCACTTCATCGCCCCAATGGCGGTCATCACCGATAGAGAACTTAATTGTTGTCCCAGACAAGACAGTAAGATTGCCAAAAATTTGAACGTCCCCGGTGACATCAATAGTACCGCTCCAAATCTGGTTGCCGATAAACCGCCCGCTTACGGAAGTATTAGATTTCTGCGTTGTCGAAAGAAATTTATAGACAATAATAACAAGTATGAGAGTTATAATTACCGCTAGAATATATAAGATCTTTTTCCAGTTCATAACAAAATTCTTTATTGGCTGGCGTGACCTGACGGTCATCGAACGGTGACCGCGGCGAAGGGTCAGCGGGAGAATCGGGAGATTCTCGCCGAGCGAACAGAGCGTCAAACGGCGGTCGCAGCGCGTAGCTGACGATCGCGCCCTTGTCCACTTTGAGAACACGATTCGCAGCAGCTGAGAGCGCCGCGCCAGGTCGAGTTGGTCGTACAGCGCGTAGATGTTTGGCGCATACCGTAAAATAGCCAGACCTAGCACACCCGAGCCGCCGAGCAAGAGAATCTTAGAACCCATAGAACCGCCGATACCGAATCTTTGCCCAGATAATGAAAGGCCACAAGTAGAATCTTTCCCCTACTCTATACGCAACGTTGTGTTTCCGATGGTATAGACAATAATTACGCAAATAGATCAGTACGCCGTGAACTCTCCTCTTCAATACCTCGGTACCCATCCGTGACACCTGTTCGACAGTAATCCTGCCGTCCTCAACGATGTAGTAGTCCGCGGCAGTCGCACGAACCGAGTAGTCGACGTCGTCGAACCAGTACGGCTCGAACATTAAGTCTATACCTCCAATACGGTTCCACGCCTCACGGCGATAAATCGACGACCCTCCGTTGGCGTACGAAACCCGCCGCACGCTCCCAGTATTGCTCGACCCTGGTGAGAATGTTATTGCAAACAGTTTAGGGTCTTCGAACAGTCGCAAGGATTGCTCGAATCCTGAGACCTCGATATCAGAATTCAGGAGCATCACCAGATCCGCGCGAGATGTGCGCATAGCCTCCTGCCGGCGACGCAGAAAGTGGGGTTCCAAATTTCCAATCTTACAAATATCGAATGTCATATACATTTCATAAGTCACGGGTTAGAAAAAATTAATAAACTCCATTGATGATGGCACCGCTGGTGACCGCTTGCAGGCTATTATAGATGGGGAACGAGCCGTCGGAAGTGATAGCGGTGATAATTCTGTGCGCATGGCAGTAGTCAGGCGTCAGGGCGCTTTGCTCAGTGTTCCAGAAGTATTTAACATGGCCGTGGAGTGTGTCTTTCACCGAGGAGAAAAAAGGCACGGCCGTACCGTACCACCATTCTGAATACTCCCAGTTATGGAGTCTCAACAGATCTAGCTTGGCTTGAAAGAAGTCAGCGTCAAGTCGCATCGCTAAATCCATCAGACGCTTGCGTCAGGATCGGCGACAGGTCGTGTTCGAGAATCGCCGTTATGGCTGGGGAGGAAGGATTCGAACCTTCGAATGGTGGATTCAGAGTCCACTGCCTTACCGCTTGGCTACTCCCCAATGTTTAATTCACAAAAAATTCTTTTAAGCTCTCGCCTGCCCGAACGAGATTTAAAATATTTTTCTCTGAATCTAGCGCTCGTCAAATCGTCAAAGCTCTCAGTATATATTAGCTTAAGAGGTCTCCTATTTCTAGTTGATATATTTTTACCCGAGTTATGCTCCCCTAAACGTCTTGCTAAATTATCTGTTGAACCACAGTAGGTTCGCTTGTCCTTTTCGCTTAAAAGCAAATAAACGTAATACATAAATGTGCCTTATCCGCCTCGGCTCGACTCACAAAAGCGCTTATCACGAGCCGAGTCGAGACGGGCCGCTTGGCTACTCCCCAATATGATTTATTCTACAATTTTTTATGATAATTTTCAATTAAATGAACGAGAAGAGGCCGAGCGTCAAGTGTGAACGCTTGGCCTCTTTTTTGTTGTCAGATCGCCTTGGCTGGCGCGCGCTGCCTCGGCTCAATCCAATCTCGCCATACGAGAACGCGGCGAGACCAGTAAACCCAATCCGGTTGCCCAGGGTAGGTCACCAACCTTTCGCCGTCTATCAGATCAACCATGATTCCGGCAAGCATATAGCCCTTATCGAGCCCGAACGAAAGCCTGGTGCAACCGCAGAAGTTCACGGGCGGTCTTGTCACGCGATACCAGGTCAGGTTCGAAAGCCGCCAGACCAAGAACAGACGGCTTCCTTCAAATGTCGCCAGCAGGCTCAAGCCGGCAAAGGACACGCAACTGATGCATACGATCACGATTGTCTTTCTGATCGACACGATTCCCTCCGTTTGACGTTGGCAGATTGCTTAAGTTTAACCAATCTGACTGCTTGGGTCAAAGCAGTATTGTTTTGATATAATACGGCTATGTCCAGTTCAAAAATTAAATGGTTTTTCCTGGTTCTGCTGCTTGTCTGGCTGGGAGTATTTTTTTCCCAAAAAATCAACCTTACAACCGCTGATTTGGGCAGGCATATTAAAAATGGCGAGATTGCTTACCAATCTCTTTTAAATTCTGACTATTCGGAGTTTAAAAAGATTTTAGAGACAAATTATTATTCTTACACCAATCCTGATTTCCCTGTTTTCAACCACCATTGGGGGTCGGGTCTTGTTTTCTACTCACTCCACCAACTCGGCGGATTTACCCTGCTTTCAATATTCGGGCTTCTGACCACGCTGAGCTCTTTCCTTTTAATATTCGATGTATCAAGAAAACTCGCCGGCTTCTGGCCGGCTTGGATTTCGGCTGTTTTCCTTATCCCCCTAATCGGCGAGCGGCAGGAGATAAGGCCGGAGATGTTCAGCTACCTTTTTACCGCGGCCTTTCTTTGGATTCTTTCGGAGCACAAAACCAACCCCAAAAGAAAATATTTGCTTTATTTCCTTCCCCCTCTCTTGCTTCTCTGGGCCAACCTTCATATTTATTTTTTTCTCGGTTTTCTTTTGATTGGAATTTACGCGATTATGGCATTGACCAAGCGGCCTCTTTTTCTTACCGCCGCAGGCGGGCTTGTCCTGTCGCTTGCCAATCCGTTTGGCTATAAGGCGCTTGCCTACCCTCTCCAAATTTTCCAAAACTATGGATATACAATTGTCGAAAACAAATCAGTATGGTTTCTGACAAATTTCGGCTTTAGCAATCCCAATCTGACTTTGATTAAAATTATTACTGCTGTTTTTTTAATTATGCTTGTCTTGGCAATCCGTAAAAGAAAATCCTATATTGATCACAGCCCCGAATTCTTGGCGATTGCCGCCATCTTCCTGGTTATGGCCTGGCTTGCTTTCCGGAATTTTTCCTTGTTCGGATTTTTCGCCCTGCCATTTTTAAGCGCGGGGACCGGTAATTTTCTTGCCCCAAAATTCTTAAAGTTTGAACCTGAAGAAAAATATTTGTCTTTGGCCGGAATAGGCGTTGCTACCATCATTCTTATCTACATTTATTCATACCGTTTGGCGAATTTCGGGTTTGGGCTGGTGGCGCAGGCGGATTCATCCGCGGATTTTTTCAAGTCGCAAGACGTCAAAGGCCCCATCTTTAATAATTACGATATCGGAAGCTTTTTAATTTACCATCTTCCAAACCAACAAAAAGTCTTCGTGGACAATCGTCCCGAAGCTTATCCTGCCGAATTCTTTGAAAAAACTTATATCCCTATGCAGGAAAAAGATGAAATTTGGAAGCAGCAAGCGGATAAATATGGTTTCAACTCCATCTACTTTGCAATCAACGACCTTACTAACTGGGGGCAAAATTTTCTGACTAGCCGCGTCAAAGACCCAAACTGGGTTGCGGTTTATGCTGATTCATTCTCAATCATCTTTGTCAAAAGGAAAGAAGAAAACAAACAGCTGATAGAAAAATTCGAAATTCCCAAGAACAACTTTAACATTATCCAGCCTTGAAAAACCCAAGCATTTGGGTTATAATTGGCTGGTAATTCTTAATCCTCATTTATGTTGACTGAAAATAATATCGTGCTGTTCGCGACTGTTGCCGGGATCGCTGCCATTGCCTACGGCTTTTTTATTTCCCTTTGGGTCCTGCGCCAGCCCGCGGGTGATGAAAAAATGAAAAGTATTGCGTCTGCGATACAGGAAGGCGCGACTGCTTATTTGTCCCGCCAATACAAAACCGTCGGCGTGGTTGCCATAATTTTGGCAATAGCCATCGGTTATTTCTTCAATGTCAAAACCTCGATCGGCTTCCTGATCGGAGCAATCGCGTCCGCCCTCGCGGGCTTCATCGGAATGTTCGTGGCGGTTCGAGCGAATCTTCGGACAGCCGAAGCTGCCAAATCAGGACTGAAAAATTCATTTAACCTTGCTTTCAAAGGCGGAGCCGTTACGGGATTGTTTGTGGTCGGCCTCGGCCTGCTGGCCGTAACCTGGTTTTTCAAATGGACAGGCAATGACATAAACTCATTAATCGGACTAGGTTTTGGAGCAAGCTTGATCTCGGTTTTTGCCAGGCTCGGCGGCGGGATCTTTACCAAAGGCGCTGATGTCGGAGCTGATTTGGTTGGCAAAATTGAAGCCGGCATCCCGGAAGACGATCCACGCAATCCGGCTGTGATAGCAGACAATGTCGGGGACAATGTGGGAGATGATGCCGGTATGGCAGCCGATTTGTTTGAAACTTACGCAGTCACTATTATCGCCGCCATGCTTTTGGGCAGTATTCTTTTCCCGGGCAATTCAATGTTCGTATTTTATCCCCTGGTCTTGGGCGCGGTTTCTATTTTTGCGTCCATTATCGGCACCTTCTTCGTCAGGCTCACAGGCAAAGGAATTATGGCAGCCCTTTATAAAGGACTTGCTGTTTCAGGAATTCTTGCGGCCATAGGGTTTTTCTACGTCAGTAAATTTACTTTTAACGATCACTCGATTGGCTGGCCTTTGTTCCTCTCGACTCTGGTCGGTTTGGGCGTTACGGCTCTAATGATTGTTATTACCGAATACTATACTTCCAAAAAATTCATGCCTGTGCAATCGATTGCCAAAGCCTCAACCACGGGGCACGGCACCAACATCATTACCGGGTTGGCTGTATCCATGCAATCAACCGCCTTGCCGGTTCTGACCATCATCGCCGGAATCCTGATTTCCTATGAACTGGGGGGATTATACGGCTCAGCAATCGCCGTAGTGTCCATGCTCTCCATGGCTGGGATAATCGTGGCAATCGACGCGTTTGGTCCAATCACGGACAACGCCGGGGGAATTGCCGAAATGGCAGGGCTCCCGCAGTCAGTCAGAGAATCAACTGACGCGCTTGACGCTGTGGGCAACACGACCAAAGCAGTAACCAAAGGCTATGCTATCGCATCCGCGGGTCTTGCCGCGGTCGTGCTCTTTGCTTCATACACCCAAGAGCTTGCGAGGCTTGGGCAAAATATTTCATTTGATCTTTCCGATGTCCAAGTTCTTGCTGGATTGCTGATTGGAGCGCTTCTTCCCTTCTTGTTTGGATCAATCGCGATGCAGGCCGTTGGCAAAGCAGGCCATGCCGTAGTGGAAGAAGTCCGAAGACAATTTAAGGAAATTCCCGGAATCATGGAAGGCACTGCCAAACCTGATTACGGCAAAGCCGTAGACATAGTCACCAAAGCCGCGATTAAAGAGATGATTATCCCCGCTCTCCTTCCGGTGGTAGTTCCGATTCTGGTCGCGGTAATTCCGTTCCTGGGCCTTAAAGCTTTGGGCGGGGTTTTGGTAGGTTCAATCGTCACGGGACTTTTTGTGGCCATTTCCATGACTTCAGGCGGCGCTGCCTGGGACAATGCAAAGAAGTATATTGAGGAAGGAAATTATGGCGGCAAAAAATCTTTCGCTCACCAAGCCGCTGTCACCGGCGACACAGTGGGAGATCCTTACAAAGACACAGCCGGCCCTGCCATTAATCCAATGATAAAAATCATCAACATCGTGGCATTGTTAATAATTAGTTTACTGCTCTAAATAAAGCCTGCAAACAAAAAGACCGAGGTCAGGGGGTTGACCTCGGTTTTCCGATCAGACGACACAAATTGGCCGCGTGTTGATTGGGAAGAGGTTCGTCTTCCTCCCAGCATACGCGCGATACCAACTCGCGGTTGATCTCGATCCCTGGCGGGACCGAGAAATATCCGGTGGCGTCATCAGCCACCGGACGAAAGTAGGAAAGCATCTTCCTCTTGATCGCGGCGGCTGTCATTCTCCCTCCTGAATTTTAGACCATTTTGCTGGTTTGAATTCTACCATATAATTCCGAACTTTTCAAAAAATCAAAAGGGCCCATACAGGCCTCTTCTGCTTTTAACTTTAATAATTTCTGCGATGTCCTAAATAACTTTTATAATCCCGCCGCCAAGCAGTTCCTCTCCCTTGTAAATTACGGCAGCTTGGCCAATAGTAATCGCCCTCTGGGACTTTTTAAATTTGATTCCAAGATTCCCGTTCCTTTTCTTTCTGATCTCTCCTGGATAATCAGGATGGTGGTATCGAATTGTAATTCCGGCCTTAAGCGGAAACTTTGGTTCAGTTCCGGTCCAGCTTACATCAGCAACTTCGAACTCGCGCTTCCAGAGTTTTCCGTCTAAGACATTGTTTGTCACCACCAGCTGGTTCTTCTCCAATTTTTTTTCAGCCACATAATAAGGACCGTTGCCGCCCAGGCCAATTCCTTCCCGCTGGCCAATGGTGTAAAAAGGCAAGCCAATATGTTTGCCGACTACCTTTCCCGCGGTTGTGACAATCTCCCCTTTTCTTGCCTTAATGTGTCCCTGCAAAAACTCTCGCACGTTAATCTTACCGATAAAGCAAATCCCCTGGGAATCTTTTTTGGCAAAGTTAGGCAGCTTGAATTTTTTTGCAAGTTCCCTGACTTGGCTTTTTTTGTAATCGCCAATTGGAAATAAAATTTTTGAAAGCTGGTCTTGCTGTAATGTGTATAGAAAATAGCTCTGATCTTTTGCGGGATCGATGCCCTTCAAGAGTTTAATTTTGACTTTTGCATTGTCATTTTGACTTTTGATTTTTGACTTTTGAATTCTTGCGTAGTGCCCTGTAGCCACAAAATCCGCGCCTAATGACAAGGCTTTTTCCAAAAAAACTTTGAACTTAATTTCCTTGTTGCACATCACATCAGGATTGGGGGTTCTGCCCGCTTTATACTCGCGCAAAAAATATCCAACAACCCGCTTATAATATTCTTTTTCAAAATTCCAGACATAAAACGGGATTTTTAAAATCTCCGCCGCTTTTCGCGCGTCTTCCGCGTCAGCCGCCCAAGTGCAGCCGTAATCCCCCACGTCATCCGACCAGTTTTTCATAAACACGCCAATGACATGAAAACCTTGCTGTTTTAGCAAAGCCGCGGTAACAGAAGAATCAACGCCACCGCTCATTCCAACCACTACCTTTTTCTTCCTATTATTTTCCTTCATATCTGGGATAGTTTAGCAAAATTTAAAACACAAGTCCACGAGCGAGACTTTTGGTAAAAACTAGGAAGCAGGTTGCAAAAAATCGGCTTCCATGCCGATTTTTTGACAACCGTTAGTTTTTATCCAAAAGTCGAGCGATAATTAAAATTGTATCTTATCCCCCGGGCTCAATGTCCCAGTTTTGTCCTTCTCGTCAGGCTGCTCCACCTTCTGTATCGGCTTTGGAGGCTGGGGCATAATGGGTTTCTCCTGCTTTGGGGGGTCAGCAGGCTTTGGGTCTGGAAACGCTTTGGTGATCTGTTCTGCCGTTTTTTTGGCGTTTTCGTTAAACTTTTGGTCGGAAAGCTTGCTTACTGTTTGCCAAACAGGGTTTTCTTTTGGCTTGTCCTGGCTTTTCTTTTCATGTCCGTAGTTCGCATGGTGTTCCTGACCGTGCCGCTGCGCTCCCCTGTCCGTTCGCGGCTCAAGCGGGGCTGTCTGGCGTATTGTTTGGGAAGGCCCTGCAGTCGCTCTTTCCTGATATCGCAAATTTTCCTGCATATCTTCCTGCTCTACCGCCGAACTTTCAATCTCGGCCGCGGCAGTGTGGAATTCCGCCCCCATCCATTTGTTGATTTTTTCCTCAACACTTGCCCGGTTGTTGGCATATCTTTCCCTCGAAACTTTTATTACTTTTTCCTCGTTTCCCGTGGTAACAGAGATCGGGGGCAACGTTGTCGCTGAAAAGGGGCTGGAAGACACTCCATTGATCATCAGCTTCAAGTAAATCTGGTATTTGGCCAAGTTAAGCAAATCGTTTGGGGTATAAGTAGGCTCGAACTCGGTTTCCAAAAACTCGGCGTCATCAGCCCCGACCCTGAATATGATCAAAGTGCCAACGTTGCCGAAAATCGCGTCCCGAACAACCGTATTCTTTTCGCGGACCAGCTGGCCTATGTATTGGTGGGCCACGATCAGGTTCAGCCGATATTTTCTTGCCTCGGACAAGATATTGGCAAAAGACTCCGTGGCAAAATTCTGGAACTCGTCCACATAGAGATAAAAATCCTTGCGATCTGCTTCCGGTATATCAACACGACTCATCGCGGCCAGCTGCAGCTTGGTAATCAGCATGGCCCCCAACAATCCTGAATTGTCTTCGCCGATCCGTCCCTTGGACAAGTTGATCAAAAAAATCTTCCGGTTGTCCATAATATCGCGAAGGTCAATCGAACTTTTTGTCTGTCCCACTATATTGCGGATGATCGCTGACGACAAAAACTGTCCGACCTTGTTTTGAATCGGGGCGATTGCCTCATTCCGAAACTTGTCGTTGTAATTTGCAAACTCGTCCACCCAGAACGACTTAACAACAGGGTCCTTAATATTATCCACTATTTTTTTGCGGTAGGTTTTATTCACAAGCATTCTGGCCATTCCCATCATGGTATTGCCAGGCGAATCAAGAAGCGCCAGGATTGTGTTTCCAAGAATATATTCCATTCTTGCCGACCAAACCCCGGCCCAAATTTTGGTAAACACGCCCATTAGGCCGGAAGCAACCAAATGCTTATATTGGGGATCAACCGATTCCAGCGGATTAAACGCGATAGGATAGTCAACGTCGGCAGGGTTGAAATAAACCACGTCGTTGATCCGGTTTGCGGGAATATAAGATAGAACTTTTTCAACTGAATCCCCGTGCGGGTCCACAAATGCAACTCCATGCCCGTCCTGAATATCCTGGATCACCATATTTTCAATCAATGTCGTTTTGCCCATCCCGGTTTTCCCCATGATATACATATGCCTTCTGCGGTCATCTCTGCGAATGCCAAAAGGCACCTCTCTGTTGCGGAAGTTGGTTTTGGCAAACAAGGTTATGTCATTGTCTTGTGCTTGATCCATATGCGTTATAATCCGAAATTACGAACGTTTATCCGAATTTACGAACCGTTCGTAGATTCGTCTCCGGTTCGTAGTTTCGCATTAATTATCCCACTGGCAAATCGGGAGGAGGCGCGGACTTGACTGTCGTGACCCGCTCAACTTGCGAAACCCGGACATTCGGCGCCTGCGGGAAATGATAAATAGTCGCCAATTCTTCCGTGTTAAAGTAAACATCGCCGCTGCCTTTCCAGAAACTCCTGCTGGTAAAAGCATGCCAGAAGTGCCTTTTGCGGGTCAAAATATTTTTCTGCAAATACGGTTTCTCCAATTGTTCGGAAAGTTTATACGCTTTGTCAGTCCATGTGTGCTTCATATCCGGCTTTGGTCCGTTCAACGCAACGTCGTCAAAATTCCTGACCGCCCCGATAATTTCCGGAAGGCGCAACCCTTTGTTAAATTTGTCCTTTGGCGCCATATAGAAAAGCCTGAATTTGGCTTCAAAATAAATTTTGGACAAAGCATGCTCAATGGAAGCGATAACTTGCTTTTCGCCCTCTGTCTTATGCAGCATCTGGCTTGGCGGCTCGTCTTTTTTTTGCTCTTTTTGAGGTTCTGCGGGGCCTGAAAAAATTGAAACAATTCCTTCCAACACATTTCCGGGCAAGTCCAAAAATATTTTGTCAAACAAATTCGATCCCGACTTAAGCGGGGCCCCTTTCAATTTATCAAGCAGGAGTTTTTTCGCAATCTTCCACTTGTCGTCGATGGGCCGGCAGACAATCTGGTAAACCATCAACTCATACGGCTGGAGATTTGACAAGACTTCAATAACATTGGCCAAAGGGTCAATGAATGTTTTTTGCTCGGGATGCTCGAAAATGCCGTAAGTCCGGATCGGGTAAGCATTGTCTTTTTTCTTCAAAAGCTGGGTCCCCCAAAAATCGAAATCTACCTCCTCAGGGAAATACTCCTTAGGCATATTTTTTAGATAATCTTCCACCTCGTTAATTTCCGCTTTCGGGTATTGAGCAAAAATCGCGCTTTCCAAAAGACTTTTATATTTATCGGGAATTTTGAAGATATATGAAACCTTGCCGCCAAAACTGACCAGTTCGGCCGAGAACCACATCAGAACTTTGCCATTGAATTTTTCGCCCCAAGTGAAATTTTGGTGAATCGCGTGAAGCGCGGCAAAGACCTGCTCCATTGCCAAAGGCGATCGTTCATTCAATTCCTCGACCCTTACTTCAAGGAAAATCCAATTAAAAGTTGCGATATATTTATTCTGGTTTTGGTTCCGGTGCAGCCAAAACAGCATATAAATCAGCACCCATAAAACAAAAAGCCAGCCAAACCAGTTGACCAAAACTATATTAAAGTATTGCCAAATTTCGCTAAACGTTTGCAGAATCATTTGCCAAAGTGAATTTATCCTTATCGACTTTTTGGAAATATTTCTTGTTCGAAAGGCCCACCAAAATTGTGTTTCTTTTTACCTGTCGCTTCTTTAAAACCTGGTTCACGATCTCGTCTCTCGTCATTGGCCGGCCGAAGGACTTGATTATATCAGCGATTACGTCAGCAACCACTCCCTTTTTATAACCCCATTCCGAGAGCGCGTAAATTCCCCTCCCGATTAAGACAAACCGCTCGTCCTTAATAAGTTCATTATGCACTGTCTCCTGATAAGCCACGCGGTCATCGAACTTGCTTTCATTGATCAGGTTGGTAATCGCCGAATAATGCTCCGGCTTGCCGTGGTGCTTAAGCACCAGGTATGCCTTGTCTCCTACGTCGCGAGGCTTGATTTCCGTCCAGTCGCCAAGACCCACCTCGTTAAACGGATTGACTTGAATTGATTTAGCCAAGTTCAAATAAGTCTTAAGCACCTTATCCGCAAGCTCTGTTGAGTTCTGCTTGTAAAAATCCGTCTGCTTGATTTTTTCAAAAAGCTGGTCCTGAGGCATCGCGGATCCGGTTTGCTTGAGGATGCCGACAAATTGAGTCACAGCCTCGTCCAGTTTGGAAAAAACAAATCCCACAATATTCCAGGCTTCTTTATATTCGGAAGTTTCCCGCTGTTTGGTAAACTGGTCTCCGAGGCAAAGCAAAAATTTCACGGCCTGCCGCTCATCGCGGCTGTTTTTACCGGGAAGCATCATGCCGATTAATTCATCTTCGGAAATTATGCTTCCGTGCTCAAAGATCGTGTCAAAAACCAACTGCAGAGCCTCGGAAAGCTCCGGCAGCTTTTTCTTTTTGATCAGATTAAGGGAGTCTTTTTCTATCTGGCGCACGCGTTCTCTGGTCAGATTATATTTCTTCCCGATTGCCTCAAGGGTCTCAATATTCTGGCCATTCAAACCGAACCTCGCGCAGAGTATTTCCTTGTCGCGTTCTTTCAGAAGCGACAAAACATTTTGCACCAAAGGGATTGGTTCAAAATTGGTAAGGCTTGATTGGGTTTGTGATCCGATAATCCTATCTAAAATGTTACCGTCTGGCATATTTTTTCTTACATTGACAATAGTATAGCATAAATATTATAGTTTGTCAAGATTGAAAAAATATGGCATAATTATTTTATGGAAACACAACCGAAATTTGATTTTGAAAAGCTGCCGCAAAGTGAGATTCCTCTGCCGCCATATGTGCTGAAGTGGCCAGAAGATGAGCGGCAAGAATATATAGACGCGATGCGCGAAGGAAGAGGCTGGTGCGGCCAGTGCTCAAGCGCCAGAGGCAAAGGCAACTGCAGCGCCTGCCTTACCGAAAAACGCAAACGCGGAGAAAGCTAGACAGCAAAAAAAGCCCCGGATTAACCGGGGCTTTTTTTGCTTTAGGCTCTGCGCCGCAAATCCCATCTATGCCAGACATAAAGCAGAGGGCTTGCGATAAAAATCGATGAATAAGTCCCTGCCCCGATTCCAATCAACAAGGCGAGGACAAAATATCTGATTGTTTCCCCACCGAACAGCAGAAGCGCCAACAGGACGAATATCACGGTCAGCGAAGTATTAATCGACCTGACCAGAGTCTGATTTACGCTGTCGTTTATCACCTGCCCCAAATCATATCCGCCGCGGGTTTTTAGGTTTTCGCGTATCCGGTCAAAGACTACAATCGTATCGTGCACAGAAAACCCCAACACTGTCAAAAGAGCGGTTACAAACAAACTGTCAATCTGGACATCGAAAAATTTTCCAAGCAGGGAAAAAACGCCGACCACAATCAAGAGATCGTGAAGAAGAGCGGCTATGGCGGAAATCCCGAATTTCCAGGAAGACACGGGCTTGGAAACTTTTCTGAAAGCGTACGCGATATAAAGCACGATTCCCAATGAAACCAGAAGCAGCTGCCATGCCGCATTCCGTCGAAGTTCTTTGCCAATCACGGGACCGATGGATGTAAATTGCTCTTCGGTAACGGGTCCGAACTTATCGTTCAAAATTTTTACCAGCTGGTCATGCCGCTCTTTTTCCATAGGCGGAGTCCT
Source organism: Candidatus Doudnabacteria bacterium (assembly GCA_016199215.1). Taxonomy (GTDB): domain Bacteria; phylum Patescibacteriota; class Doudnabacteria; order UBA920; family O2-02-FULL-48-8; genus JACQPC01. Next base: position 15,638 of record JACQHB010000005.1, read on the forward strand.
GATAATTACCGACTTCTCGGAGGCAGACTGTAGTGTCGCCTCAAATCCCGCGGAAGAAAGCTCTGCCCCAACCGCCTCCTGCGCCGGAAGGGCTTTTTCAAATTTGATTTGGCTCAATGTTCCCCCGCTAAAATCTATCCCCGTCTTGAGGCCAAAGGTGATCAGGGAAATAATCCCGATAAGCATGATTATCCCCGAAACAACAAACCAAAATTTATAATTCTTGATAATGTTAAGCATTTTGCTTCTCCTCGGACATTTTAGGAACTCCGTAAAGGGAATGGTTTACCAAATAATTATGGCCGACCAGCAAGCGCAGGAAAGTTCTGGTCACGGTAATCGCGGTAAACATGGACAAAAGAATGCCTATGCTTAAAGTTACGGCAAACCCGCGCACTATGCTCGTGCCGAAATATCCCAGCAAAAAAGTGGTGATCAAGCTTGAGACATTGGAATCCCTGATTGAAAGCCATGCCCGCGCAAAGCCGTCTTCCACGGCCTGCCGCAGAGTTTTGCCCCGGCGCAATTCTTCTTTCATGCGTTCGAATATAAGAATGTTGGCATCAACTGCCATTCCGATGGAAAGAATAAAACCGGCGATCCCGGCAAGGGTCAGGGTGACATTAAGCATTTTAAACACCATCAAGCTTAAAGCGGTGTAAATAGAAAGCGCGAGCACTGCAAGGAAGCCCGGCAGACGGTAATAAGCAACCATAAACAGCGCGACCAGGATAAATCCGATCAAACCCGCTATAACGCTTTTTTGCATGGAAGCAAGCCCTAAAGTCGCTCCGACATTTTGTTGAGAAATCAATTTGATCGGCACGGGCAAAGCGCCCGAATTCAGCCTGGTAACCAATTGCTTTGCCTCGTCCACGCTAAATTGGCCGGTAATCACGGCCCTCCCATCGGTGATAGCGCTTTGTACAGTTGGGGCTGATAAAATCTGGCCATCTAGAAATATGGCAACGCGCTTTCCAATGTTGCGGCTGGTGATGTCTGAGAATTTTTTAGTGCCTTCCGCGTCAAACTGCAAAGAGATCTGCGGCGCCCCCGTGCGCTGCTCAAACTCCAAGCTCGCGCGCTTAAACTCTTTCCCGGTTAATCCGGTTGGCAAAAAAAGCTCGTTTGAATCAACATTGATCGTTCCGCTCGCGTCAGGAGCAACTTCCGGGGGATTCGGATTCTCTTCCTTAAACTCAAGGAAAGGGGTTTGGCCAATCTGGTTGATGGCTTCGTTTACATCTTTAATTCCCGGCAACTCAACAATTACCCGATCCGTGCCGGACAGTTGAATCACCGGTTCTGACACCCCAAAGGCGTTCACCCGGCGCTCAATCACATCGCGCGCGGATTCCATGGCTTGAGTCTTTGCGTCTGATGGAATGTCTTTTAAATCGCCCTGGTAAACCAAATGGGTTCCGCCCTGCAAATCCAAGCCCAAACGCAGGTCAAAAGCTTTTTGATAATTGATTTTTACAAAACTTAGATTGACGCTGGTTTGGGGAAGCGCAACAAAAACTGCCAGGGCCGCCAGCAGTATTATCAGGAAAAATTTAAAGTATAGTCCTTTGCGCATTAAATTTTCTTGAAGATGATTTACTCCGGATATTATAAGGGAAAATTGCTTAAAACGCAATATTAAGAAAGTTAAAAAAAGTTATGCATTGGCCAGGTAAATGACTCGTAAATCTTATCAAGCAGGCGGCGTCTATTCCAGTCTTTGGCAATTATTTCCCTGCTCTCCGACAAGTCTTGCAAAAAATGCTTAAAAAGTTCGTTGTTAAACTCGGGGTTTGAGCTGACGATATTCCCTTCGTAATTATAACGAAAGCTTAAATTGTCCAGATTGGTGCTGCCAACCGTCCCCCACAAATTGTCGACCACGCCTGTTTTGGCATGCAGGAAGCGATCCGGGCGGTACCGAAAGATCCTAATCCCCGCCTTCAATGCAAGCCCTATATAAGAAGCGGAGGCAACATCCAGAATTTTGTGATCGGATTTCCCCGGAAGCAGCAATCTTACGTCAACTTTCCTTTTCGCGGCTGAAAGAAGTTTTTGAAAGAAGAACAAGTCAGGGACAAAGTAAGGCGTAGTCAGAAAAATAAAATCTTTGGCGGACTTAATCGCTGCCATAAAGGACTTACGGATAAATCTGTTTGCCTGATAGGGAGAATTGATCAAAAAACTGAATTCATCAGCAGGGTAAATTATTTTCTTAAACCTGAAAAATTTTTTATTAGTCTTGGCAGCAAGCCACATCTGATTAAAAGCATCTTTCATTTGCTCTACTACCGGACCGACAATTCTGACATGTGTTTCCCTCCAGCTTGTCATATGTTTCTTTATCCCCGCGCTTCCCGTATATCCGATACTTGAATCAATAACCGTGATTTTCCTGTGATCGCGCCAGAACCAAGAAGTAAAATTATAAAGCCGCCAGGGGCTGATCGGGTTGTAAAAAACGACCTCAATTCCCTTTTTTTCAAGCTCTCGGCTAAAGCCGGAAGTGATAAATCCCGCGCTTCCCGACGCGTCGCAGAGAAATCGCACCCGAACTCCTTCAGCGGCCTTGTCCAAAGCTGCCTCAATAAACCTGAAACCTACATCGTCCAGGGCAAAAATATATTGTTCAATATCAATTGAAGCTCGGGCTTGGCGCATATCCGCAAGCATATCTGCCCAAAACAGGTCCGCTTCGGTGTAAAATTTCCAGTTGGTTTCCATTTTATAGGTCAAAACCAAGTTTATTAAATACTTCTTTTACCTGCCGGGCAAGTTCATCGATATCTTTGGCTTGCTGAGCTTCTTTGCCGAATATCCGGAAATGATAAACCGGCAAATAATCCGGCCCCTCGATAAATATTCTATCTTCATACAGCAAAAAATCAAGTTCCTCGGAGGTTAGCTTGTTGCCGTATCGTTCTTTATAAGTTTCCTCATCTTGCAAAGACATTCTCTGCCCGCTTGCGTCGGAAAAAAGAGGAACGTCTTTTGATCTCGCTATCCCCCATGCTTTTTCAGCGGACTTGATTGCGGATCGTGGAAACCCGAGCAAAAACCCTCTCTTACTATGCCATTTTGGATCCTCTTCCCCACTGGGGCGAACATACAGATTATTAGAATTGATAAACTCTAAAATATTTTCACCTTTATCCCATCCAACATCACTGGCTAATTCTGGTTCTTCCATAACTCTTTTTTCCACCGCGCCAGGATTAATAATCATTCCGCCTGCAACTTGCAAATCAATACCTGATTTTCCCAAGGTTTCGGCAAGCGAAACAGGATCAACCCCCCTGCCTTCGATTTCCAACGCGGGCTTAACTCCTGCAAGCAACCCTATCAACCCCCCTCGATCTGTCGGGGAGAGTTCGGGAAGCGCGAATTCTTTTTGGCCATGGATAATGTCCTGGATCATTTCCCTTACTTCCCCGGCAGAAAAATCTCTTTTGTCTCCATCGGATCCCGTTTCAGAAAATCCCATATTATTTTCGTCCTTTGCTTCCTTTAATAGTTACAGCGATTTTACGCGGAGCGGTGCTCGCGGCTTTGTCCACCAAATCGGAACTGGATTGGATCTTGCCGCCCCTGCCGATGTTAAAAACCATCCTGATTCCAAGTTTCCGGCAAGTTTTAATATCTTGATGCAGGGACGAGGAGGGGTGAACCGCGTCTTTTTTGTTCCTGTCTCCGCCGTTGGCAAATATGTCCGGCTTAAGCCTGGCGAGCGCCTCGGAAACGCTCATGTCTTGCGGGTCCTTTGGGTGTCTGGTGACAATCACCATATCAACCCAGCGGATCGCCTCCAAAACTTCCTTCCGCTCAACCACTGACATAAAATTGTATTTCTTTTTTTTCTTAAGCCAATTATCGTTGTTTAAAATTACAACCAGCTGATCGCCCAAGGCCCGGGCTTCTTTAAAAAGTCGAATATGCCCCGGATGTATGGGATCAAATCCCCCGCTTACGGCCACCACGACTTTTTTATTATCATTCATTGTGATCAGTTTGATGAAAATTAATATTCTTCTCTATGAATGTTAATGACTCCAAGCTGTCTCTGGTTATATTTTCAGGAAGATTGTTAACATCGAACCACCCCAGTTCTGAACAAAGCCGAGGTTCTTTAATCTCTAGTTCTCTTTCCCAGCGGTGAATTTCAAAATATATATGCAAACGCGAATGATCACTCCTAAGCACGCTTCTTACGTGGACCAGCTTCGCCTCTCTCGGATCAATTTTTATTCCAAGCTCTTCTAAACCTTCGCGCTTAAGCGCGTCCAAAACGAGCTCACCCTGATCCACGTGGCCCCCAAACAAATGAAATTTTCCATCCGCCCAGCCAGTGTTTTGCCTTTTGCCAAGCAATACCTTGCCGTCCTTTTTTAAAACCAAATGTACAGCAACAACAATTTTAAACCGATCTTTCGGGTCAATGCTCATGGTACTTCCTCAATTAATTTTTTCGCCAGATCCTCTAGCAAACAATCTAATATAATTTTCATAGCTTATTTTGGCATGCCAGCGACAAAAGGTCAAAAAACTACTTGTCCAATGTTGTGCTCGATCGAGCAATGTTTTGTACACTTATCCCACCGCTTCTTCGATTAATTTTTTCGTCAAGTCAACTGGGAGACCCGCGACACTTTCAATTGTTCCTTCCAGGCGATCAATAAACTTTGAAAAAGGTTCCTGTTCGGCGGCGAAACTTCCGGCATGCTCGAACACTTTACCGCTCTCCACAAATTGTTCGATGTCCTCTTTTCGAAAAGGCTTAAAATAAATTGTTACCACATCAACTCCTTCGACAATTTTGCCTGTTTTAATGTTTGTCACGACAACCGCAGCCACTGTCTGTACTGGCTTATCTCTAAAACCCAATGCGATCCGGTAGGCTTCTTCTTTCGATTCCGGTTTTTCCAGAATTTCACCATCAAAAACTACCACCAAATCAGAGGTTATTAGAATCGAATCAGAATCAATACTTGGAGTCAATGCCACTGCTTTCGCTCTGGCTAAAGTAAGAGTTAGTTCCTTAGGATCCCTACATCTTATTGATTTCTCATCAATATCAGCAGTAATCACTTCAAAGTCAAAGCCCATATCTTTTAAAATTTTCCTCCGCCTTGCCGAACCTGATCCTAACACAATTTTCATAATCGTTGAAGTTATTCTCTCACCAAATAATCAAAAGGTCAAAAAACTACTTGTCCAATGTTGTGCTCGATCGAGCAATGTTTTGTACATGCTCGAGTCGACCGGAAAAAACCTTGACGTCATTCATCAATTTGAGTTCTTTTATCAAATCAGCGACATCATTTGAAATCTTAAAAGGGCTTATAAAAGCGCTTTTTTGAAATTGAGTGTAACCATTTCTAACCAAAAAGCGGCGGAAAGAATCTCTTGCCTTATGTTTTTCTTCAGGAACGTCAAATAATACGACGGTAGACAACCCGTCTTTCCGTAAAACTTTCTTAACAGTACTCTTTCTTATTGTTTTAGCCTTTTCTGTTAATATATATGTACTTGGATATTTTTTTCGATCTTTTTTCACTAATCCTAACTTTACAAATTTTCTCAAACGGTAATAATACGTTTGCCGGGGAATGGTAAGAACTCTTAACTTGCCGTAAGGCGTAAAAGCAATTTCCTCTGCAAGCAGCCCCAGCTCCTTGATCATATCCCAAAGTTCCTCGGTCGCAATGCGAAGTATTTGCTTTGATGATAAATTCCTCATAATTCAATTGTACAACTTTGTGCTCGATCGAGCAATGTTTTGTACATATTACATATTTACCACGGTTTGTCCCAATCAAAACCGCGGCCGAAGTGCCCCCAAGAAGCCGTGTTTGCAAAAATCGGACGGTTAAGTTTCAACAATTTTTTAATTCCTGCGGGAGTCAGGTCATATTGCTTGCTGATATCCGTTATCTGATATCTACTATCTGATTTGAGGACTTCCGCTGTTGCCATAACCGGCAAGGGTTTCCCAATCGCGTAAGCCAGTTTTACTTTTACCTCTTTAGCTTTTTTCTTCTTTAAAAGGTCAACCGCTATTTTGCGGGCCATATAGGCTCCGCTGCGGTCAACTTTCGTGGCGTCCTTTCCCGAAAAACTCCCACCGCCCACGGAAATTTCAGGCCCATAAGCGTCAATCACTATTTTACGCCCCGACAAGCCGGAATCCGCGTCAAAGCCGCCGAGAGTCCATTCGCCAGCCGGATTAACAAAATATTCCTCGGACTTAATAAGTTTTTTTGCAAGCTTCAACAGATCTTTAGTTTTTGAATTTTGAAAAGACGCGACAACAGCCAGGACTTTCTTCTCATCAACGGTCACTTGGACCTTGCCGTCAAACGGGTAGATTTTATAAATTTTTTGGCACAGTTCGCGCGCGAGATTGTATTCCTGCGGCATAAAATTTTCACTCTCTGCCGTGGCACAGCCAACCATGATTCCCTGATCCCCTGCTCCGCCCTGATCAACACCGCGAGCGATAAACGGGCTTTGATGAACCGTGTGCAAGTGAACGTGGTAACCCTTCCCAACGACTTTTTTAACAACAGCTTCTATGTCAACTTTAGCTTTGCTTGTTATTTCGCCGCTTATAGAAACCCCTTTATGACCTCCCATAACCTCAACCGCCACCCTGGAATTCGGGTCTTTTTTTAAATAAGCGTCCAGAATGGAATCAGCAATAAAATCGCAAATTTTATCCGGATGCTTTGGGCTTACAAACTCGCAAGTTTTGATCATGTTTAGAAATTAGAAATTTAAAAACTTTCCAAAAGGAAAGTTTAGATCGCGTTATCTTTCCCTCTCGGGCTGGATTTGGCACCTTCTTATGTAGTCAGTCGATTTATCGACTCGGTTGAGCTGATAAATCAGCCCCGAACCAGACACTCCGTGTCGGTACGGGGCAGGCTGACTACGAAAGGGTTGCCGGACGGATCATAAGGCCAGAACCTTTCCCGTCACTCTTGATATTATTCAATTTTAAATATTATAGATCTTTACTCAGGCTTAAGCAATGGGGAAAACTTTTGCCGCAGTTTGGCAAGCTTGGGATTTATAACAACCTGGCAGTAAGGATTATTATCCTTATTTTTTTCGTAGTAGTTCTTGTGATAATCTTCCGCGATATAAAATTTATCCAAAGGTCGAAGTTCGGTCACAATCGGAGCATCAAAAATATTTTCTTTTTCTAGATTTGAAATATATTCCTCAGCTTCCCTCCTCTGATCATCATTGGCATAAAAGATCACTGACTTGTATTGTTCACCCGCATCCGCTCCCTGGCGATTCATACTGGTTGGATCGTGAAGCGCAAAAAAAACATTCAAAAGGTCTTTGAAAATAATAATGGACGGATTAAATTCAAATTTAACAACTTCCACATGGCCCGTCCGGCCGGAGGAAACTTGTTCATAGGTTGGATTAGGGACAGCGCCTCCAGCATATCCTGGCAGAACAAAAATCACTCCCCGCAAGCGAAGGAAAATCGCTTCAGTACACCAGAAGCAGCCTCCTCCAAAGACAGCTATTTCTTGCCTAAAAGCAAACATGCTGAATTTATGCAATAGCGCTTTCCACCGCGATCCTTTGGTCCGTCGTCAAAAACATGGCCCAGGTGCGAACCGCAATTTTTACACGCCACTTCGATTCGACGGCTTCCTTCCGAATAGTCGTCACGCAAATCTATATTTTTTAGATTCGCGGGTTCGGTAAAGGAAGGCCAACCCGTACCGGAATCAAATTTGGTCCCTGAAGAAAAAAGCTCAGCCCCACAGGCCGCGCAACGATACATCCCTTTTTCGTGCGAATCCAAATACTCCCCGGAAAACGGCGCTTCTGTGCCTTTTTCCCGGAGGATCCTGTATTGTTCCGGGCTAAGTTTTCGCTTCCACTCTTCTTCGGTTATTGGCATAAAATTATTCAATACTTGTGAATAATAACCCTATCTCTGATATAATAAAAGCAATTTAAACGAGGACTCAATTCCAAAGGGGGTCGGCATGCTGCTCTACCACCCGGTGGGAATTATCTGCGGCAACTGCGACAAGATCTTTAAGTCGGGTGAGATTTCGGTCAGAGCCGATGGCGGAGTGCTTCTAACTGGCACCTGTCCGGACTGCAAAGAACCTCAGTGGCTGGAAACTGACGTGCGCGAACTGGTGGAATCAAGAAGAAATCTACTATGGCCGTACGCCGAAGAGTTTGATCTCGACTGCTTCCCGCTCAAAGGAAAACCTCAGTAGCAACTGCTTTAAAGGCCAACCCCGGCTTCGCCTGGGTTGGCCTTGCTCTTTGAAAAAAATTTTAACCTCTGGCCAAAACAACAAAAAAATAAACAAGCATGGCAAGCACTATCGTTACCTTGATAAGAACAGCAGTGACATACCCTTTGAAAGCGCCATAAGATTTAAGCAGTGCTTCCTTATAATTGCGTTCAACCATATATTCGCCGACAAAAGCTCCAACCAGGGGCCCGATCAAAATTCCCAACGGCCCAAACACGATAATCCCACCAATTGTTCCAAGTATCGCTCCAATTATCGCCCATTTTGACGCTTTCTTTCCGCTGCCCATGGTTCCCACAGCGGGACCCAGGAAATCAAGCACAAAAGCGAACAAGGCAAGCACTCCCCAGAACACAAGCCATTGCCACGTAATAACCTCAAATCCCGTGGCCGCCGAGTATATAAAAAGCCCAAGCCAGGCCAAAGGCACATCAGGAAGGAACGGCAGGATCACCCCGACCAGTCCGGCCACAAGCAAGGTTAGAGTCATCAAAAACAAACCGATTTGATTAAGCATACCAGGTAGTAGAAATTTGACTTAATTTTTCGACCATTTTTGTTGATCTAATGCCTGGTCGAAAATTATATTGCGATATGTTTTTGATTAAGAATTCTTGCCTGAAAAACATATCGCAGGTCAAATTTTCACTACCTGGCATGCTTCAAATATTTAAATCTTAATTTGGGCCCGAACCGCTCGATCGCATACCTCAAAGCTGTCCTCGGCATGACTTTATAATACTTGGCCAAAAATTTTCTTTCAACCCTTTGGTCTCGCTTGCCCACTTCCCTAAGCATCCAGCCAACTGCCTTATGGATAAGGTCATGCTTGTCCGAAAAAAGGATTTTGGCAATCTTGAGCGTATCATCGAACTGACCTGCCCTGATAAATTGCTGTGTGGCTATTATAGAAATTCTTTTCTCCCAAAGATTTTCTGATTTCGCAAGTCTATACAGGACTTTTTTTCCTTTTTGGTTTTTTAAAAGAAACCCTCCCACGATTGTTGGCGCGCTTACGTCAACCAGGTCCCAGTTGTTCACGGATTTGGCATTGTCCAAATAAAATGTATAAATTTTTTCTCTTTCAAACTCACCTGACTTTATAAACTTATAAACAAGGATTCTTGTGGCTGTCATCCGATCCTCATGAATCTTGGAAGATAGGAGGGCTTTGACCCCTTTCAAATTTAGGTCCGAGTATTTTTTCGCGATCTTTTTTATTTGGTCCTGATTCAAACCCAAAAATTCATCGCCTTCGCCATAGTCGCCTTTCCCCGTTTTGAAAAACCACTTGTAAACTTCGATTTTTTCAGGATTTTTAAGGGCTCTGAGTTCTTGTTTTATCTTTGCAACAGACATTAGTTGGATTAAGTATATACTTAGATATATACTTTTTAAATTCCTTAAAAGGGTCCGCTGGCTGCTGTGATGGTTGTCAACAGCAGCCAGGTTACGATTCCCTCATTTCAGCAAGACTATCGCCAGAATGGGAATGCATGGGAAGGCCGCCAAAGCAAAAACGACAAGCGGCACAAAACCATTGAAGAAGAGCCAGGAGACCCCAACCCAGGCGGCCGCTACCAGGATCATGGAACTTACCCGCCGCAGCGTTGCCGCGATTCTTGACTCTCCCCTCCAAAACCTTACGACACCTCCCCAAGCGGCGTCCACAAATGCAGCAATAGTGAACACCGTTGCCAGGAATCCGAACGCGAGAACCAGGAACATGACAATGCCAACTTCCCTGGGGGTCAGCAGGTGCCGGGTAAACACGCTGACGGCGAAGTAACCGCCGACAACGAGCAGGCCGAGAACGGCCAGGGCTTTGGTCCACCACGCCAGCGCAAGAAGCCACGCCAGAGTATAGTCCATCTGATCCTCCTTGTATCCGTGACTAAATAATAGCAAAAAGCTCCCGATTAAGGGAGCCTGAGAAAATCCATAAATTCTTTTTCCGAAAAGCCTTTTCTTGTCCTGGTTTTGTAAGGCAACGAAACAGTCGAATATTTTTTATATAATTTTTCGCGTGAAGCAAGAAGTTTTGGGTAACACCTCCTCAACGCCTGCCAGTTTGTCTCATTTTTCTTTTTGGAAAAAAGTTTCTGCCAAACTACCGGCTTTGGATTAGTCATGTATTTTTGAAACATTTTTTTCCTGATTCCAAAGGGAGTCTCAAGATGCGCGACCACTGAATATTTATTAAGCTCGCTGCAGATTTTTTCCCCGGCGTAAACCGCGCTTCCGGTAGTATCAATCACCCAGTTTCCGGATAGGCCCTTCTTGAGCCTGTTTATGATTTCTGTAAAAACTTGGATTTCCAACGATAAATATATTGCCTGGTTCTTCGGCGAGAAGGGTTCAAACGGCTGTCCCATCCAGCAGGCAACGTCCTTAATTCCTTTATAACCCTGTTTTTTAAGAATTGGGCCTAATTTGTTTTCTATAAGGTCGTCGCAACAAATTCGCCTGAATCCTATTTTTGCCAAGCGTTTGCTCCAAGAACTCTTACCGCTTCCCGACATCCCGATCAAAGTAATAACCATATGCTATGCTTTTTGTGCCATAAGTTTTTGATGCTCTTGCGTATTCAATAATCCACACTCTTCTATTTCAAAACTAGTCCACAAGAAGCTGGCCATAACACAAACACCTGTCGTTTCTCCCGAGGCTTTACAACCCTGCAAATTCATAGTAGACTATTGAATCTACATAAGGAGGAAGCTATGAGAATCGATTCGTACATCAAGCAATTGGTGGAAGAGGGCTGGCATGACAAGGAAACACTCGTTGTCCTCTGCGCGCGCCGGCTTGGACAAGAACTTTGGGATTACGATTCCATGTACGGCAGGAGACGCGACCGCGATGACCATGAAGCCAAGGTCGCTCGACTCGGATTCGCACTCGGGATATCCACAACTCCAAAGGAGTTCCTTGCAGCCATCGAGAAGATCGAAACTCTCGAGGACCAGAGGGCCCGCCGCTAAGGCTGGCCCTTTCATTATGTTCTTTTTGCCATCAACTGCTGGTGTTCTTGCGTATTCAATAATCCACACTTTTTCCATTTCTTTCCAGAACCGCAAGGGCAGGGGTCATTTCTACCAATATTTTGATCTTTGATATTTGAATTCTGATTTTGCGCCGCAGGCGCTTGGACAACATCAACTTTAAAAATCGTGTAAACCACTTGCCGATCTATTTCATCAAGCAGGCGCTGGAACAGCCCATAACCTTCATTTTTAAATTCAAGCAACGGGTCTCGCTGGCCATACCCTCGCAAACGGACTGAGTCGCGCAAATGCTCCATAGTATCCAAATGCTCCTGCCAAAGGGTGTCGATGGAGCGGAGGTAAACCAGCCTTTCGAGCTGGTTTATGAGTTGCGGCCCCAGTTTGTCTTTCTTGGCCTTGTAAAGTCTTTCTGCCACAGAAACAAAATGAGAAATCAATTTTTCCTGATCTTTCTCCTCGATTACATCCGATTGTTCAAGCGGCATCAGGCTTGCCATAACCTGATAAATTTCCTTATGATCAACCTCTTCCTGCGAGTAATGGAAATTTACAACCTGCCTTATTTCTCCCTCGACAAGGTCCATGATTTTGTCGGACAAATCTGATTCCTGCTCAAGCAGTTCCCTTCTCTTTCCGTAAACAATCGTCCTTTGCTTGTTCATCACGTCATCATATTCCAACACGTGTTTTCGCATGTCAAAGTTTAATCCCTCAATCTTCCTTTGCGCCGATTCTATGGATTTGGAAACCAAACCATGCTCAATCGGCTGATCTTCAGGAATCCCCAATGTCTGCATCAGTTTGCCTACCCTGTCTCCTCCGAACAGGCGCATTAGATCGTCTTCCAAAGAAAGAAAGAACTGCGAAGAACCGGGATCACCCTGGCGTCCGGATCGCCCGCGCAACTGGTTGTCAATGCGTCTTGATTCGTGTCGCTCCGTTCCAATCACCGCAAGTCCGCCAAACTCGATAACTTTTTTCTGCTCGTCAGGATCCGCGGGGTTTCCACCCAAAATAATGTCCACTCCTCGGCCAGCGATGTTTGTGGCAAGCGTAACCGCGCCCAATCTGCCGGCTTGAGAAATGATCTTTGCTTCTTTTTCATGGTTTTTGGCGTTCAAAAGCTCGTGTTCAACTCCGGCTTGCGTCAGCATCTTTGAAAGAAGCTCGTTTTTTTCGATCGAGATTGTGCCGACCAAAACCGGCTGGCCTAATTTATTCTTTTCTTTTATGGTCTGGATTACGGCGGTGAACTTGCCTTCCACGCTCTTATAAATCTGGTCAGCCAAATCTGTTCTGACCATTGGCTTGTTCGTCGGGATCACCACAACTTCCAGATTGTAAATTTTGTGGAATTCCTCAGCTTCTGTCTCCGCTGTTCCGGTCATTCCAGCTAATTTTTTATAAAGGCGAAAATAATTCTGGAAAGTGATTGTTGCCAGGGTCTTGCTTTCCTGCTGGATTTTTACCCCTTCTTTTGCTTCAATAGCCTGGTGCAACCCCTCGGAATAGCGGCGTCCGAACATAAGGCGTCCGGTAAATTCATCCACGATCACTATCTCATCCTGCCTCACCACGTAATGAGTGTCTTTCTTAAACAAAGTTTTTGCCCTTAAGGCCTGCTCAATGTGATGGACCGTGGCAATCCCCTCTTTGTCATAAATATTTTTCACGCCAAGCATTTTCTCAAGCTTCTCAACGCCAGCTTCAGTTAGAGTCGCCGCTTTGTGCTTTTCATCCACGTTGTAATCAGTATTCTCTTCCAATTTTCCGACAAACTTCGCGAATTCATAATATTTGTTTGTCGGCTCCGTATCCGGGGCGGAAATAATCAGCGGGGTCCGGGCTTCGTCAATCAAAATCGAATCCACCTCGTCTACGATCGCAAAATGCAGATCCCTCTGCACCATCTGCTCTTTTTGCCAAACCATGTTGTCGCGAAGGTAATCAAATCCGTATTCATTGTTGGTTCCATAAGTAATGTCAGCGGCGTAAGCCTGCCGGCGGCTGATCGGCCGCATGTGTTTAACGTCCAAAACCAATCCCTGAACCGCTGCTTCCACCTGTTTTACCTCTTCCTCCTCCGGTTCATAAGTTGGGTCATACAAAAAAGCGGCTTCGTGCTGAATAGAGGCCGTGGATAATCCCAAATAGTGGTAAATCTGCCCCATCCAGGATGCCTGCCATCTGGCCAAATAATCGTTAACAGTAATTAAATGCGCCCCCCTTCCTGCTAACGCGTTGAGGTAAAGAGGAAGCGTTGCGACCAAAGTTTTTCCTTCCCCTGTCTTCATTTCGGCAATTGCTCCGGAATGCAGGACCATACCGCCGACCAGCTGGACGTCGTAATGCCGCTGGCCAATGGTTCTTTTGGCCGCTTCCCTAACCGCGGCGTAAGCTTGGGGCAAAATTTTATTCAAATATTCTTTTTGCTCATTCAAATCCAAATCCGCCAATTGTTTCTTCCAATCAGCGCTGGTTGCCCTAAGCTCATCCTGGGTTTTTTTCTCAAACTCGGCTTCCAGCGAATTGACCTGATCAACCAGCTTTTGATACTTCGACACCACAGCCTCATTTGAAGCCCCAAACAGTTTTCCAAAAATTGCCATAAATCCTATTAAGTATAATAAAAACAGGGCTTTTTGGAAAGCCCTGTTTTGAAAACTACTTTATGCCGCTACTGGTTCGAGTAATTTGCTGGTTTCTTTCTTTTTCGCTTGTTTGCTCAATTTTCCTTTGCCATTGATCTTTATCCCATTCTCATAAATCCAGATCTTTCTTTTGCCCAATTCCTCGAAAAACGGCTCTGGCGGGACTACAAATTCTGGAGCAAACACACCGACTTCCGAAATCAGCCCGCTCTTGATCATTTGGGCGGTAATTGATACGGGCATGCCGGTATCAACATTGCAAGTGGCGTCTTCCCAGCCTGGCAAGGTTCCGGCGATCGCGTCCATTTCAACTACTTTCTCTTTGCCGTCCTTGGATCCGTAGACCTTAAGCCAAATATTTTCCTTTTCCTTGTATCCGGCAGGAATCGGAGTTCTGCGCAAAACTTCGATTGAATAATCCAAAGGGCTTACCGCAACACCTTCAATGTCAATTTTATCCTTCTTCGTAAAGCCAAGTTCAATCAGTTTCATGATCGCTTCCCTGGAATGATCGGGAAAACTTGAACAGACCATAATGTTTTTGATCCCGGCTCCCTTAAGATACTCGTAAAAAGTATAATGCTCAACGTGCGCGGTATAGAAAGTTTTTAACTTGCCGACTTCCCGGTAATCATAGTTAATTTTGCATTCTTCCGGGGCCCGCAGCACGAATTTTCCGTTTTCAAAAACTTTGGCTTTTTCCGTAAACTCCCAAGAAATAGCATCAAGAGAAAATGGCGGCACAAATACCGGCATGTTTGAATTCCAGGCAAATCCCAAATGGACCGTATGAATCTTGTCGAACTGGGGCCGGACATATCGAAGCATCACATTATTAATGCCCGGAGTGGAACCCATGCCCGTAATCCCTATAATTTTCTTTTCCGCGAATTCATCGCTCATTCTAAACTGGCCGTAAGTCATTTCCTCGTCAACCGAGCCCAAATCAATATAATTGACTCCCAAATCCAAACAGAGCTTGGTGACAACCAAGTTATAATCGTCCACTGCGCAATTAATCACTGTGGCGGCGCCGGATCTTTTTACGACTTTTTTGACCCGTTCAATTTTCCTAAGGTCAATTTGGGCAAAATCCGCCTTCTTATTCTCAAGCAGAGGATCAAGGTTGTAGTCGTCAGTGGCCGCAAGCAATACGCTAAAGCCGCTCTCCAATAAATCTCTCGAAACTATTCGCCCCTGCATCCCATTGGCGCCGATTACAACAAAATCATAATTCATGATTTTATTTCTCCTCGGATGAACTTTTTTTCATTCTACACAAGTATAAAAAATTACGCAAGTTTTTTTGCGCGAAATTTGTATAAAATCATTTTCATCAAAAGTTTTGCCGCTAAAAAATCAGGTGCGTGAAAATTTTCAATCGGCGCAAGCTCCACCAAATCCATGCCAATTACATTCTTTTTCGCGCAAACCTCGCGCAAAACAGAAAGCGTTTCATTCCAGAAAAGTCCTCCAGGCTCCGGAGTGCCGGTTGCCGGCATTACGGATGAATCAAAAGCGTCAATATCAAAACTGATAAAAACATTTTCCGTGAGGGAATCAAGAATCGATTCTGTCTGCCAGCTTGCTTTTTCTTTTGCCAAAAAAACGGAAACTTTTTCTTTGTTTTCCATCCAATATTTATACTCAAGTTTGTTGAAATTTCTAATCCCGAACAGAGCCGCTTTCCGTATATTTGGCAAAGAAAGCGAATATTTAAGCCAGGAGGCGTGGGTAAAATCCCCTTTTGACCATTGGTCGCCCAAATCCATGTGCGAATCAAAAACTAAAACGGAGATGTCTTTATAATTTTTGCTTAAGGCCTGAGCAAACCCGTAACTAATGCTGTGCTCGCCTCCGATTAAGACCGGAAATTTCCGTTTGGAAATTAAATCAGAAACAATCCCGGCCAAAAGATTGCACGCTTCTTCCGGTTCTTTGGGCAAATCAGGCTGCGGCGTTGTCCAAATTTTTATTTGGTTGTGAATGTCATCAAGCAGTTCGTCATCAAATGTTTCGACCTGCGCTGAAGCTTGGATCAATCCTGCCGGACCCTTGTCAGTTCCGTGGCCAAAAGTAACAGTCCCTTCGTAGCCGAAAGGGATTATTACCGCATCCGAGTTTTCAAACGTCACAGGCTCCTTCAGATCCAGACTGAATAAATCCAAAAAAGGCTTTGGCTCATATAACTTGGTGGGGTCGAATGGCATCTTTTTTTAAAGCCCAAGCAAAACCGCGGCGATCCAAGGGAAGGCAAGATTGGCATCGCTTTGGATAATTTGATAATAACTTTCGGGCGAAAGCTTATCCCACGTGATTTTTTCCTTGCCGCCAGCGCCAGAATACGAGCCGTATGACATGGGAGACGAACCGATCTCAATAAACCCCGCCCAGTCCCGGACTTTTCCATGGAGCTTCAAATCATGTTTCAGCGAAGGCACGGTGCAAATTGGAAAATCAGCCGCTATTCCTCCACCCAGTTGCAAAAAAGCAATCGGCGATTTTTTGCTTTCTTTCATATACCAATCGTACATCAAATGAAAATATTCAAGACCGGTTTTCATCACATTGCCGTCCAAAACCACATCGCCTTTTTTCTTATGCGCGCCTTTGTAAGTGTAGCTGGCAAAAATGTTCCCCATTGTGGAATCTTCAAACCCCGGAACCACAATGGGAATGTTTTTTTGAAAAGCCGCGTAAGCCCAACAATCCTCCGGGTTCGCCTGTGGGTCAGGCTTAATAAGCTTGTCCTTAAAAAGCCTGCGGAAATATTCATGAGGAAAAAAACGCTGACCTTTTAAAGAAGCGTCTTTCCACATTTTTACCAAAGGCGGCTCCATAATCCGCACACTTTCATCTTCCGGCAAAAAAGTGTCGGTAATCCGCCTAAGTCCGGCGTCTCTCAATTCGGCTTCCTGCTTTGGAGTGAGTTCCGTGTAGCGCGGGATATAGGCGTAATGGGAATGAGCTACATATCGGTAATAAGATTCTTCGTGATTTGCGCCTGTTGCGGATACAAGATGAACCTTGTTTTTTCGAATCAACTCCGCAAGCATTACGCCGATCTGGAAGGAGCTTAAGGCCCCGGCCAGCGTCACCACGATTTTACCGCCGTTCTTCAGGTGTTTTCTAAGCCACAAGGCCGCCTCAAGCGTGGCTCCGGCATTCGTATGATTAAGCGTCTTTTGCGCGTATTTGCTTACAACTCCAGCGCTTCCTTTCATTGCGTCCGCGAGAGAACCGGTGGCTTTGCCGTTATCCGGCACGATCAACTTCCTAAGCCCTGGGGAAAGTTTGTCTAATTTTTTCATAATTGCTCCTTTTAATTCTCTAGCGCCAAAAGCCGAGCGCCTCCTCACCATCCAAATTGCCTGCCAACCTCTTCCGAAGTTTCTCTGCGGCGAGCCAGCCTCACTTCTCCGTTTTGGCAAATAATTTTTGCCGGAGAAGACAACAAGCAGTGATGGCTGGCAAGCGGATCCTGGTAAGCTCCGGTGTCATAAAACGCCACGTACAACGGTTCGCCATTTAGTTCTTCAAACTTCGGCATCCAGATGTTTCCTCCACCCGCGGTATATTTGTCGTCCGAATCACAGGAAGAGCCCGCAAACCAAGCGCTCTGCAATTTGCCGACTTTCATGTAATTTACGGGCGTCACGTGCCATTTCCATTTGATCGCCCAGGTATCAAGAAGGTCGTTCATAAAACTGCCGTCAATCACATACCATTTGCGCTTGCCGCCTTCGGACACGGATTTTTCCGCCAATATTTTAAAAATTGTGATTTGCGCGGGCGAAGCGACATATCTTCCCCACTCCACGATCAAATTCGGATGTTTGATCCCGTTTTTATCGCAGAATTTTTTGGCAGTGCGCACAATTTGGTTAATCGCGGTTTTGGCCGAGTAAAATTTTCCCCGCTTCTCGTAAGGCACGCCAGCGCCCCCGCCCATATCAATAGTATCAAGCCCCGGGTTGTACTGTCTCAACTTGGCGTAAATCTCCAAAGCGCGCTTAAACGGCTGAACCAGCCCGTCCACTCTTTCTATTTGGGATGAGATGTGGTAGTGGAGCACCGAAAGATTCCTGATCCTCCCAAGCTTCAAAATTTCTTCTTCCGAAAATCCGTAGCGGTTAAACCTTTTATCCCAGTGGGACCGGACTTTCAGGTTCATATTCAGGCGGATGCCCGTTTCGCCCTTAAACTTACGCAGCCGCTCCAGTTCCCGGTAGTCTTCAATAATCGGGATTACAATCAGCCCTTTTGCCTTAAGCTCCTCAATTAATTTAATATACGCTTCTGTTTTTGGCCCGTTGCAGATTACCCTTATTTTAGGGTTAAATTTCTCTTGTTCAAGCATTTTTTTGACCAGCCACAGCTCATTGACCGAGGCCACGTCGAAGTGCCCGCCTTCGGACACAACCGGCAGGACGAACT
The DNA here is from genome assembly GCA_016199215.1 of Candidatus Doudnabacteria bacterium. GTDB lineage: Bacteria > Patescibacteriota > Doudnabacteria > UBA920 > O2-02-FULL-48-8 > JACQPC01. The sequence goes on from JACQHB010000005.1 coordinate 34,037, forward strand.
CCTTATTCTGGTTCACCTTCATTGCGTAATGGTAATTGAAACGGCCCTTGTAGCCATGAAGCTTGATATAGGCGTTGAAAATATCAATTAAGTCGCGGACGCGGTTTTCCAAAATGAAAGGAAAAACAATTTCAAGAGGCGAACCGTATTTTTTTATCAGTTCGTGAATGTTGTATTGATAGTTCCCTTCCTTCACCAGCAACTCACCGTCTGAGGTGATGTCAAAAAATTGCGTGTTGAATTCCTCGAATCCGAGTTTCCAAAACCGCCTGAAATTTTTTTTGGTCAACTAGTTCTCCTCACGGAAAAAATTATACAAGATAATGATAAAACAATCAGATTTGTTGTCAAGTCTTTCTCTTCGCGCTGCGGGCCCCGCGTTTCTGCAAAGTCGCCCGTCTGTCTTTAAATTTGGAGATTTGTTCTCTAAGTTTGGGGATCGCGAGATCTATCGCCGCGTAAATATCTTCGCCGTCCGCTTCCGCGCGCATTATTTTGCCGCCAACGATCAGCATCAACTCAGCGCGGAAAATTTCTCCACTGCGGTGCTTTCTTGACCGCTCAAGCTCAATTTTTGCCTCTATCGGCCCCGAAATATACTTTTCCATCCCCCTGACCTTCTCTTCAGCGTATTGTTTTATCGAAGATATCAACGGCAAATGCGTTGACTTTATTGAAATGTTCATCCCGTTTAGAAATTTTTGATTAATTATTTACAAAGATAATTTATAATTTCCCGCTAGATTATAATACTAGAATTATTTGCCGCATTCAAATTTCTAACGGGATTCATATATTTTAATTGTTAAAATTCCCCACGTAAATTATCTCTTCTTCTAAATTAAGGCCAAATTTTTCCTTCACAGCTTGTCGGATATTCGAGGTAAACGCCCTGATATCCGAAGCTTTGGCTCCGCCTAAATTAACCACAGTTAAGGCTTGCCGCGAAGAAATGCCGACCTTGCCCAAAGCATATCCCTTGCTAAAACCCGCCGATTCAATTAGCGCGGCCGCGGCTACCTTTACCTTGTCCCCTACATCCCAAAACCATGGAGGTTTGCACTTTTGCAGTTCTTCTTTTATCTTATCAAATTTTTTTTGCTCAACAACAGGGTTTTTGAAATAAGAACCGGCTGAATTGTATGATTCAAACCCGGGCATGATCAAATGGCCTTTTCGCGCCCGAACGCTTAACACCGCGTCCCTGACAAGCGCTAAGGTTGGCGCTTGTTTATTGCTTTGGAAAAATTTAATGATATCCGGATAAGTAACCGTTGGCAAACCGCCAGGCTTGAGCGCGAACTTAACAGAGGTCAACAGATATTTCCCGGGGTTCTGCTTCAAAAAGCTTGTCCGATAACCAAAACCGCAGTCTTTGGCAGAAAGAGTCTTGATTTCGAAGGCTCGCATATCTATTGCGGTCACGCTTTCAACCACATCGCCCACTGTCTGTCCGTAAGCGCCAATATTTTGCACTATCGCCCCTCCCAATGAGCTGGGAATCCCGGAAAGCGTTTCAATTCCGGCAAAACGACCCTCAACAGACTTTTGCACCGCCAAATCCCAAGCCTCGCCTGCTCCCCCTTCCAAAACTCCTTCTTGAGTTATTGACAATCCTAATATTTCGTTTTTGATTACTAATCCGTCAAAGCCTTTGTCGCTGACCAAAATATTGCTGCCTCCGCCCAGAACAAACACTCCCAACTTGTTTTCAGCGGCAAACGACAATGCTTCCCTTGCCTCTTCCAGATTCTTTACTGAAACAAAAAATCGGGCAGGCCCTCCAACCCTCATCGTCGTAAACAGCGCCAACTCTTTATTTTTTTCTATCTGCATATTTTATTCTTCAAACCTGAATCTCCACACGGCCAAGGCATAAGCACCCACAGCCCAAATCAGGAGAAAGACTAAATCAAGCAAAATAGTCTGCCAGTTTCCAGGGGTCAAATAAATATTCCTTAAACCATCAGCCAGATAAGTTGTCGGCAAAATTCTGCTTAGGGATTGAAGCGCAGAGGGAATTACTTCTATGGGATAAAAAATATTGCTCAGAAATCCAAAAACAAATCCAATACCCGCGGTAATCGGCGCTACTGCTTCATAAGTCCCGCCAAAAGTGGAAATAACCAGGCCCAGCGGAAGGAACACGAACGCTCCAACTATTACGAATAGAAGAATCAAAAGTAAATTTCCCTCAATAGGAGCGTTAAACATGAAAACCCCGATCAGAGTCAAAAGAAGCACTTGTACAAGCATAACTACGGATCGCGCGGCTACCAGGCTTAGAATAAGCTCTGATTTTTTTATAGGCGTTGCCTGAAACCTTTTGATCACTCCTCTTGAGCGTAGATCAACAAACCAATAAGCCAGAGTATAAATCCCCCCTTGCATGATCGCAAACGCTGCGACCCCCGGCAAAATATAATCGGAATAATTTATCCTCATCAAGGAATCCAAAGGCAAAACAGAAAGCACCACGTACATCCCCAAAGGCATGATCACAGTCCAAAAAAATCCCGAACGGTTGCGGTAAACGACCTTAAGATGACAGAGGAATAATTGCCAAAAACTCATGACGTAAACTCCCTTCCTGTTAAGTCAAGATAAACATCTTCCAATGTAGCTGTTTTAACCATGAACCCGCTGAATTCAATATGGTTTGCTCTTAAAATCTCAAGTACTTTCGGAATTATCTCCAGAGAAGTAATTTCCAAAATGACTTTGGGGTAACTGCTGTACATCTTTTCCACATCCTTGACCAAAGACCAAATCGAGGCGTCAATCTCCTCTTTTACAAAAAAAGAAACTTGAGTTGTCTGCCTAAGATTGTCAATTAACGTCCTTGGCTCGTTGATAGTAAGAATCTCGCCTCGATCCATGATTGCTACCCGATCGCAAAGATATTCAGCCTCCTCCATATAGTGTGTTGTCAGCACTATTGTCGCGCCTTGATTTTTGATGTCCCTGATCAATTGCCAAAGCCCTCGTCTTGCTTTCGGGTCAAGCCCAGTGGTCGGTTCGTCCAAAAAAATAAGTTTCGGCCTATGGACCAAACTGGTCGCAATGGTAAACCTTTGCTTCTGGCCGCCGGACAAGTTCTGATAAACTTCCGCCGACTTGTCTTCAAGCCCGACTAGCTTTAAAAGCTCGCTGTTGCCGCTGCTTTTATATAAAGAGGCAAATAACCTGATCAATTCTTTAAGGGTAAGAAAATCGAAGTAGCCGCTGGTTTGCAGCTGGACCCCAATCAGGCGTTTTACTTCCGTCGGATGATTTTCAATATCCAATCCCAAAATTTGGACATTCCCTGAAGTCTTTTTTTTAATTCCTTCCAAAATTTCAAGCGTGGTTGTTTTTCCCGCCCCGTTAGGGCCCAGAATCCCAAAAATCTCTCCTTCAAAAACTTCAAACGATATCCCTCTGACAGCTTCAAAGGAAAAATAATTTTTTATTAGATTTTTTACCTCAATAACGTTAGCCATGTGCTATTTTTCTCGCGAGTTGGTCTATATCGCCGGCGCCCATAAAGATAATCATATCAAAATTATCCGCCTCCTGTCTCGCCATGTTTTCCGTTTCCGCAAGATTGGGAGCAAACCTTGCCCGAACCCCCAATTTTGTAAGTTCAGAGACCAGGTTTGCGGAGCTGATATCTTCCCCGTGCTCGCGTCCAGCGACGTCAAAAATTTCCGGGATAATCACGTCATCCGCGTTTCGCAAGGCTTCCACAAAATCACCGAACAATTTTTGCGTCCGGTTCCTATGGTGCGGCTGGAAAACCAGCAAAATCTTTTTTTGCGGGTAAAATTCCTTTGCCGCCGAAAGCGTGGCAGTAATCGCGGCTGGGTGGTGTCCGTAATCCGTCACAATCGTTGCCTTTCCCGTCTTGCCCAAAATTTCGAATCTCCGCCAGGTTCCGGCAAATTCCTTCAAAACTTGTTCTATCACCGAAACATCGGCGCCCAGTCTGATTGCCGCAAGGACTGCTCCCAACGCGTTTGAAACATTAAATTTACCAGGGACGGCCAGTTCGAATTTCCCGATAAGGTGATCCTTATAGTGCAAATCAAAACTTTGTTTCCCCAAAGATACTTTCATGTTCATTGCCTGAAGATCCGCGTAATGATGGATCCCAAAAGTAAATTTATGCCCGCCAAATGCCCTTCCGATTTGAACCGCGTGCTCATCATCGGCATTGTAAATCAGCACTCCGCCATCCGGAAGACTTTTGACAAACTGCGTAAACGCTTCCTTTATTTCCGCCAGGTCCCTGTAATAATCCAGGTGGTCCTCCGCAACGTTAGTCAAAATAATCATGGAGGGATGAAGATTAAGCATATGCCGAAAATACTCGTCCGCTTCAGCGACAAATATCTTGGAATCGCCCAGCCGGGCGTTTGCCTGAAAACCGTCATTCTCGTTCTGTGATGAGAGTTTTGTCCCGATTACCACGGTGGGGTCAAACCCTGCCGCGTCTAAAATTAGGCCAAGCATTGCGGTAGTTGTGGATTTGCCGTTTGTTCCACTAACAGCAACCCCAAACTTTCCTTCCATGAGCAAGCCGAGTGTTTGAGCGTAAGTCAAGGTTTGGATATTCTGCTGTTTTGCGATTTCTACTTCGATTATTCCCTGTCCCTTCGCAACATCCTCGCTATACACAACCAATTCAGGTTTACGGATATTTGCCTGGCTGTGGCCGATAAAAATTACGGCCCCCAAGCGCTCCAGGTCTTGGGTAATCTTGGAAGCGCGAAGATCCGAGCCGGTTACTTTCTTGCCCATTGCCAAAAACAAACGGCCAAGAGCAGAAACCCCAATCCCGCCGATTCCTACAAAATGGACCCGGTTTATTTTTTTGACATCCATCCCGTTAGAAATTCCAGTTTTAATATTAGCAATCTTGTAATTTTCCATAATGCCCACTAGGATTAGAAAACACCATTCTATTTTTTAATTTTAGGATTTTTATCTATTTCTAACGGGATCCATTGTTTTTGTTTCTGATGACTCTTAATCAAGTTTACTATTTTAGGCACGGCTTCCAGGGCGGCTCTTCGCCCTTCCTTATAAATCACTTGAAGGTTATCCGAATTCAGCTCTGTCTTTCTCCACTGTCTCACTTTAGGGGTAATCATCAAATCACAAGCCATATCGGCATCAGTCCATCTGTCGGATATTTCCATCGAATGATCCAACGCCTTAGTCAAAATTTTAATGATTCCGGGATTTTTGCGCTTAGCTTCCGGGTTCTTGACGAGGTCCAGAATTTTTTTCATAAGCGTCATCTGCTTGCGCGTAAAATAAGAAAGTCCGGTATACTTTGTGACCATCCTGTATAATCTCCAATAAGGCAGTTTTTTTTCATAAATAAAACGAGCGCCTGAAACATTGACTCCTATAACTATATCAGCACCCATTTCCCGAACCGGCAAGGTAGGAACTATGTTTACCAATCCGCCATCTACCAAAAGCTTGCCCCCTAAAACTATGGGCGGGAACAGTCCTGGAACTGCCGTGGATGCTTTGACCGCCGTGATTATCTCTCCCCAACTCACAGTGACCAACTCGCCCGTATTTACGTCAGCCGCCGTGAAACCAAGTTTAGGGTAACTGTTTTGGAAAGTTAAGCCATCTGATAATTTTTTAAGCACTTCTTCACCCTTGCCAAATTCAAAAATTCCGCCTTTTTTGCTCGTCAGCGACCACATGCCAACCAGCTTCTGCAGGCTGATGCTGTGCATGAATTTTTTAAAATAATCCAATTTATTATTGGCGTAAGCCACTGCCACAAGCGCGCCGGAAGAGCACCCAATCATGTAATCAATCGGGATTTTGTGCTCCTTAAAAACTTCCAGCACTCCAACTTCGGTAATTGCCCTGCTTGATCCTCCAGACAAGGCTATACCGATCGTGGGCCTATTTAAGTTGTCCTGCGACAACTGATGCAATTTTGTCTTCTGCATTTTGTGGCATTAGGTTCTTAATATTTTTGGAAAGTAGTTTCTGCCGCTGGGGATTAAACTTTATGATCGTGATCACTTTAAGAAACTGCTGGGGAATGGCCTCGTCTTTTTCCAAGACAATGGCCGCATGGGCGTCCTTGAGTATTTTAGCATTTTCTTCCTGATGGCTCCCGGGCATGGGCAAAATAATGGAGGCCTTGCCAGCGGCGGAAAGCTCCGCTATGGTCGAAAGCCCGGCTCTGGCCACAACAATATGGGCAAGGTTCAAAATAGCGGCATAAGGACCAAATGGGATTAATTCATAAGGGTGGTAATTCGGGTGGGTAAAACTGATCAAATTTTTGCCTTTTCCAGTTTGGTGGATCACTTGGTGGGAAGATACCAGGCTTGAAAAAGTTTGGGCAACAAGCTGGTTGATTTGGGAAGCTCCGGTCGCCCCGCCCAACACCAGCAGAATCGGGAGCTGGTCATGGATGCCAAAAAACTCTTTTTGCGAAAGATCGGGTTTTTTGACTTCCGAACGGACTGGATTGCCAACCCATTCGGGAACTGATATTTTCTCCTTTTTAAAAAGACCGGATCCAGAATGAAAATTTTTGGCAGTCTGTTCGAAGGCCGTGGTGATTGCTGAAGCCATGGGGATAACTAACTTGTTTGCAAGTCCTACTCTCGCGTCCTGCTGGTGAATGACGATTTTGGTTCCCATCATTTTCCCCACCCAGCACAATGGCACAGCGACAAAGCCTCCCGCGGAAAAAATCAGGTCAGGCCTGAATTTTCTCAAAATTTTCCAGCTGGAAACCAGGCTTAACAAAAAAACAAAAACATCCGCTACGTTCATTAAAGAAAAATATCTCCGGAGCCTCGCTGCTCTGATTCCTACAAAATTTATTCCAGTCTCGGCAACCAAGATTTTTTCCGGCCCATTTTTGGTTCCGACAAATAAAAACTTCACGCCTGGAATTTGCTTTTTTAATTCTTCAGCCACGGCCAAAACAGGACTCACCGGCCCGCCAGTTCCCCCGCCCGCCAATAGTATCTTAAACTGTTTTGATCCCATGTAGTCAGCCGATTTATCGGCTTCGTAGAGGCTTTTTAATCAGCCAACTACGGAACCGTATAAATTAATAGTTTCTTGTGCTGCCATTTTCCAATTAAAATGCTTTGACCGCGATAACCCCAAGTTCGCCAGCTCTTCCAACCGCTTTTCGTTTTTGAGCAAATTTTCTAGCACATCAGTCATATTTTCCAAATTATTCGGATCAAAATATTCCGCGCCCTGGCCCAAAATTTCTCGAAGCGTTGGTATATCGGAAGAAACAATAGGGACGCCGCACGATGCGGCTTCAAGAGCCGTAAGCCCGAATCCTTCTGACAAAGATGGCAGGACAAACAAGGTTGCTGCATTATACAAAGCCTGCATATCAGAATCAGAAACCCTGCCAGGGCAAACAATATGATCTGAATGGTTTACGCTTAAAATCTGTTGCTTAATTTCCGGATAAAAAGGATCAGGCTCGCCTGCCAATACTAATTGCAGGTCCAGTCCCTTATCAATCATCCGGCTGAAGGCGCGGGCAAGCATTGGGAGATTTTTATACCGCCTCCAAACTCCAACATAAAGTATAAAGGGTTTGGATATCCCGAATCTATTGGCTATTTGATCGAAGGCTTCCTGCTTATCCATCATCCTAAACGAATCATTTGCCCCTTCGTAAATTGTCACTGTTTTGTCGTCTACATTTCCAAATACTTCCTGGATTTCGTTTTTCGTCCCATTGGAAACGGCGATAATTTTTTTTGCGGATTTAATCGCGTTCGACAAGACAAAATTATACGCTAGGCGGTGAAAAAAATGGGATTTTTTTCGGCCGGGAAATTTGGAGTGCGTCAAATCATGGATTGTGACTATAAAAGGCTTGCGATAAAAAATAGGAACGTTGAAATGCGGAAAATGAACTAAATCCAAATTCTCTTTGTTCAAAACCCGCGGCAGTCTCAACTGCTCCGCAACCGAGTAATGAGGAATGCCTGTAATAACAATTTTGCGGTTAAATTTTTTGTAGTCAGCCGATTCATCGGCTCTTCTAAAAAACAAAACGTATTCGTTTTTCTTATCCATTTCCAAAATCTTCTGAGACAACTCAAAAATATACCTCGAAATCCCCGACCCCCCTCCCAGCATCCTTAAATCTAATCCAATTCTCATAGTTTCTGAATCTTGCTTAACACTTCAAAATTCTACCGAATACTTTTAATACTGCAATACGAGAAAGTATTGCAGTATTAAATCGGCAGTTGTTTTTTTCCTGTAGATTTCCTAATCGCTCCCCTAATCACATTCCTAGCACCCCTCAAGCCAGCTTTGGCCAAATTCTCTACCAAAACTTGTTCTCTAAATTTTGGAAACCTTTTCCTTTCCAAAAAATCTTGATACTTATCTCTCCTCGCCTGATAGGCTTTGCCCAATGCTTGTAACTTTGCATGAGCAACTCTCAACCCCTTACCATCTCGAGCTAGAGTATTACTAACAGTTGCAATAGTGTGCTCTGTCACTTTTAGATCACTAGAAATCTCTTCGTAAGTTTGCCCTTCCAGTAACCTCCTCGCTATCTCTAGTCTCTTTGCAAACATTTTATACTCAGTATGAGTAAAGAGATCCCGAAACAACAATCGAATATCTTCTTTTTTATCGATTAATGTAAAAACAGACCAAAGGTTATTAATATAATAGCCAAAATCCTTAGGATCTAAATTCAGTCTAGACAGTTTCGTCATCTAATAAATTATAGCTTGCGCTTTCGAATACTGCAATACGAGAAAGTATTGCAGTATTAAGACGCTAAATGTTTAAAGTCCTGATACTTCCCTTCTACAAATTCCTTAATCTTCTTCTGGAAAATCTTCTTATCGAAATTTTGGGCGTGCTGGCGGATGATATTTGGATCAAACTTCGCAGTATCAAAGCTTTGAATCGCCTGCTTTATCGATTCCGAAGATTGGGTTTCAAAAAACTTCCCAGTTACTCCTTCCTTGACAATCTCAACAGCACCTCCGGCTCTGTAAGTGATCACCGGCGTGCCGCAGGCTTGCGCTTCCAACATCATAATCCCGGCGTCCTCTTCGGCTGGAAAAATGAATGCCTGGGCTTCCGAATATCTTTTCCGAAGCTCCTCGTCCGAAACACGACCCAAAAACTCAATATTGCTCCTGGCCATTGCCCGAAGTTTTTCGGAGTTTGTACCAGACCCGGCAACTTTCAAGGGCAAACCAAGTTCGTTAAATGCGGAAACAACTAATTCAATTTTTTTATAAGGCTCAAGCCTTGAGGCCACAAAAAAATAATTCTCTTTCTTCCCTTCCGGATGGAAAAGTTCAGTATCTACAGGAGGCCAGATCACCTCTGCGTCGCGCTTGTAATATTTCTTGATACGATTTTTCACGTTTTCTGAATTGCAAACAAAAAAATCAGGGCCTTGCGCGGCAAAATAATCCCATTTCTTCAAAACCTTAAGCACGGGACGCGCCAACCACTTGGCCCAAAAGGGATAAGGCTGGCTTGCTAAATAATCTTCTTGCTCTGTCCACAAAAATCTGGTTGGAGTATGGCAATAGCAAATATGAAGCTTACCCTTGGCTTTCACGCCTTTCGCAAACGAAGAGGCGTCTGAAAGAATTAAATCGTAATCTGAAAAATCAAAAGTCCTGACAGCGGAAGGCATAAGCGCCAAAAACCAGCGGTGATGATTTTTTGCCAAAGGAAGCCTCTCCAAAAAACTTATCCGCTTGTCATAAGCCTCAAAAATCCCTTTGGTTTTGTCTTTGTCATATATCAAAACATGGATCGTGGCATGCGGCCAGATCTCGAGAAAATTTTGGAGAACCCTTTCGGCTCCTCCAAGCTGCGTTAAAAATTCGTGAACTAAAGCTATTTTCATAGTTAGATCCCCGATTGCTTGTCCTAACCTTCGCTAATAATCCACCTTTGACTTACGGCCCATTAGGATCAAGATTGTTTTGAAAATTATGTAAAAATCAAGCCAGATGGACCAGTTTTCGATATAGAAAGAATCAAGGCGGATTTCTTCTTCAAATGAAAGCTCCGGGTTATAAGCTTGGGTAATCTGGGTCAAGCCTGTTGCGCCTGGCTTAATGATAAAAATTTTCTTGTAATTATCCTGGAATTTTTCCACTTCTTTGACCATATGGACCCTAGGGCCAACCAAACTCATCTGCCCCCGCAATATATGCCAAAGCTGGGGAAGCTCGTCGATCTTTGTCCGTCGAATAAATCTTCCCACTTTGGTAACCCTCGGATCGTTTTTGATTTTTACAAACGGTCCTTGTCTGGAATTCTGTTTCTCAAGCTCGGCCCGAAGTCTATCCCCACTCTCCGTGCCCTCGCTCATCTCGTAAAACATTGACCGGAATTTGTAGCATTCAAAAGAGGCTAAGCGGGCGGCCCTTGGCTGATGGAAAAATATCGGCCCCTTTGATTCCAGTTTAATCGCAATAGCTGTAAGTAATATGATCGGACTTGAAAGAATTAATCCTAGAAGTGAAATAATCACATCCATCAGCCTTTTGATGGCTCTTCCCCACCCTTCAAGCGGGGTTCCTTTCAAAACTATGATCGGCATCCCGGAAATCGTTTCGACGCTGACATTGGTGGTGGAAGTTTCAAAAAGGTTCGGGACAAAATTGAACCGAATCCCATAATCGCGGCAAAACAGCAGAATCCGCGCGGCGATTTCCTGGTCCAAAAAAGGATCTGCCTGCAGCAGTTCATCTATCCCCGTATTAATCCTCAACTCCTCCAACTTCCGAATCAGTTCCTGCGGATCCGTTTGGGAATCAAACAATCCCACCGCTCTGAATCCCGTCTCCGGACGGGACTTTATTTGATAAACTAAATCTTCTTTCTTATCCTCACCCACGATTACCGCAAGCCTGTGCAATCCAATCCCTTGTCGCAGCATCTGTACCTGGACTATACGAAGGACAATCCTTCCCAGGCTGATGAAAACAATAGTTAGAACCCAAGTCAACAAAATAATAAGCCTGGACGGAAAAACTGTTTGGTTGAAAAAAAACAAAACCACCACCAGCAAAAGCGCAGAGGAGGTGGAAAGCGTGATCCTGGAAAGTTCGTGCACGATCCGACGGGTACCTTTGAGATTGTAAAGCCCGGCGATTGCCAGCAAGCAGATAATTATGGGGCTGACAAGAATCAAAATCCTTAAATAATCAGCAAACAGCAAATTGTAAAGTATTGGCCGGACTTCTTCCAATTCGAAGCGTAAATAAAAAGCGGCAGTGCCTGCCAGGATTATCATCAAAAAATCCACCACAATCGAGATTAAATTGAAGAGAAGTTCAGAGCGCTTCATCCCGTTAAAAATTGATTACGCTTAAGAATATGCGTTATTAGCAAAAATCCCGTTTAAGACCATGCATCGCAGGCTTACGCTTTTTATTGAGAATTAGCTATTTCTAACGGGATTCATCCCTATCATTATAATCAAAAGACCCGCGTTTATCAACGCGGGTCTTTTTTGATTCAAAAATTATCGATCTCTGAATCCGCCTCGTCCACCACCACCGCCGCCAAATCCTCGACCGCTCCCACCTCGTGGGCCTTCGGTTCTGGGTCTGGCTTCGTTGACAGCGAGCGTACGACCGCCAAAGTCAGTTCCGTTCAGCATTTGGACTGCCTTGTCTGCTTCCTCATCGGAAGACATCTCGACAAAACCAAAGCCTTTGGATCGTCCCGAAAAC
>JACQHB010000001.1 GCA_016199215.1 Candidatus Doudnabacteria bacterium
CACGACGACCAGCACGGGACAGCGATTGTGGTCTTGGCCGCGCTTACAAACGCGCTGAAGGTTGTCGGGAAAAAATTAGGCAAAATCAAAATTGTAATTTCCGGAGCCGGGGCTGCTGGGACCGCGGTTGCAAAATTATTGATAGCCGCAGGGGCGAAAGATATTTTGATGCTTGATTCCGGAGGAATTATTGCCAAAACCAGAAGAGGTTTGAGTGCTGAAAAAAAATCCTTGGCAAAAATTACGAACAGCGGGAACATACAGGGAGAGTTGCAGACTGCTTTGGCAGACTCGGACGTGTTTATAGGTGTTAGCAAGCCTGGGATTTTGAAACCGGAGATGGTAAAACTAATGGCGAAAAAACCGATAGTGTTCGCGCTTTCCAATCCGGTCCCTGAAATTATGCCGGAACTTGCCAAGAAAGCCGGGGCTTTTGTGGTGGCTACGGGCAGAAGCGATTTTGCAAACCAGATCAATAATGTTTTGGTTTTTCCGGGATTTTTTAGAGGATTGTTGGACGCCGGGATAAAAAAAATTACAAACGACATGAAGCTTAAGGCTGCTTTTGCTCTCGCCGGACTTATTAAAAATCCAAACAAAGACAAAATTTTGCCTCCGGTGTTTGATAAGCGCGTGGTTTACGCTATTGCTGATGCGGTAAAAAAAGCCGGCGCTAGATAAAGAGACAAAGAAAATGGGTTAAACCGCCCATTTTTTTGTTGTTTTTTGAAAATTATCCAAAGATATTAATTTGCTAGATTTAAGGCATGGGCACCAGCGCAAAAGGGCTATCTTTTAATTGGGATCCAGAGCGGCATTTGGCGGCGATTATTGACGCTTCAGAAGACGCGATTATCAGCAAGGATTTGGAAGGAATTATCCGGAGCTGGAGCAGGGGAGCGGAAAGGCTTTATGGGTATACGGCTGCTGAAGTTTTGGACAGGAATATTTCCATATTAATTCCTCCGGACCGCAGGCAGGAAACTGATGAAATTCTTGTTAAGCTTGCGGAAGGCAAACCAGTAGAGAAGATTGAAACAACGCGAATAAAAAAGGACGGCTCGGCGATAAACGTTTTGATCAGCGCTTCACCAATAAAAAATCAAAGCAACCAAATTGTCGGCGCGGCGATTGTCTCCCAGGACATCACCGGCCAGAAGCTGTCCGAGGAAAAATTAAGGCACCAATATTACCACGATTTATTAACCGGCTTGCCGAACCGGATCGCGTTTCAGGAGAGGCTTGCGTACGCCATTGAAGGCGCCAAGATTACTCAGAAAAAATTAGGAATCCTGCTTATTGACCTTGACCGGTTTAATATCATCAATAATTCCTTGGGCCATCCGATTGGGGACCGCTTGGTCCAAGAGGTCGCGCTAAGATTGATGAGCGCTTTGTTTGGGCGGGATTTCATCGCCCGCTTGGGCGGGGATGAGTTTTGCATCCTGGTTGAAAACATGGAGTTTGAGGAAAGCGCGGCCAAACTTGGACAGAAAATTCTTGATTCGTTCCGGCCAAGCTTTTGTTTTGACGGCCAGGAACTGTTCGTCACTGCCAGCATCGGGATTACAGTTTTTCCAGACGACGCCTCTTCCGCCGCCGCCTTGATCCGGAACGCTGATACGGCAATGTACAGAGCCAAAGAACAAGGCGGGAACAAATTTCAGTTTTACCGGAGCTCGATGAACGTGACGGCGTATAAGCAGTTGACCTTGGAAAATACTTTGCGGAAAGCCTTGGAAAAACAAGAATTTGTCGTTTACTATCAACCGCAAATTGAAACCAAAAGCGGAAAAATAGTCGAGGTGGAAAGCTTGGTCCGATGGATGCATCCGACGATGGGCCTTAAATTTCCGGATGAATTTATCCATGCCGCGGAGCTCACGGGAGTAATCGAGCCCTTGGGCGAATGGGCGCTGTTTGAATCCCTTCGGCAGTTGAGATTGTGGCATGACGACGGGTTTATGATCAGCATGGCCTTGAATTTTTCCAACCGCCAGCTGAAAAGGCCGGATATGGCAAAAATTGTCCTTGCCTCCCTGGAAGAGACGAATGTAGATCCGAAATTTCTGGCAATCGAAGTGACGGAAAACACTTTTATCGAACACTCGCAATCTTTGCTTGACTCTATGCAGGAGCTGAGGAAGATGGGCGTAAAATTTTCGATAGATGATTTTAACACCGGCTATTCCTCCCTAAGTTATATAAAAAAATATCCTGTTGAGATGCTTAAGATTGATAAATCTTTTGTCCAGGGGATTCCCAATAACGCGAAAGATTCGGCAATCGCCCAATCAATCATAGCTCTTGGACACAGTTTGGAAATGTTGGTCGTGGCTGAAGGGGTGGAAACCCAGCAGCAGGCCCAGTTTTTGACAGAACGCAATTGCGACAGGTTGCAGGGATTTTTGTTCAGCCCCGCGGTGCCGCCCGATCAGTTGACCAAATTCCTTAAATCGGACAAACAAAAAATCCCCTAGAATTCTAGAGGATTTTAGGCGGTGATGGCTGCCAATTTTTTTGTCCTGGTTTTCATGCACTTGGTGCAGGCCTTGACCCTTCTGCCGTTTTCAAGCCTCATCCATTGGAGATTGGGATAAAGACGAACCTTGGTTTGCTGCATGGAATGAGAGCGCCGGACCGAGGAGGAATAGCCTTTGCCGCAGATTGAACATACTCTGGCCATATGATTTATTCTACTTGTTAAGTAAATAAAAAGCGCTTATGATTTAAGCACTTGAGTATTGTAGCATAAACAGGTAAAAGGGTAAAGGGAAGAGGGAAAAGCTGCTTTTACCTTTTACTTTTAGCTTTCTTATGGATCCAATAAGCGTAATCATCTTTATTTTCATCCTGTTGTTTTCCGTGATTTTTCATGAGGTGGCTCATGGGCTTGCTGCGGACAGGCTGGGGGACCCCACTGCCCGCTATTCCGGAAGATTGACGCTCAACCCGATTCCGCATATTGATCTTTTCGGCTCGATTTTATTGCCGGCTTTTCTTTATTTTTTGGGATTGCCAGTGCTGGGCGCGGCCAAACCCGTGCCGGTCAATTTTCAAAATCTTAGGAATATAAAAAGAGATACGATATTGGTTTCGCTTGCAGGTCCTGGCATGAATTTTTTGCTCGCGGCAATTGCCGGGATGGTCTTCCGATTCTCCCCGAACTTGTCTTCGATGGGAACAATTCTGATTTTGCAAACAGTTTCGCTAAACCTGGTTTTAGGAATTTTCAACCTGATTCCAATCCCTCCCTTGGACGGCTCGAAAGTAATTGCCAGCCTCTTGGGATTTATAAATGAGGGCTTAATGGATATTTTTTTCCGATTTGAACGGTTCGGTTTTTTCTTGGTTTATTTGCTCCTGATCGGGGGAGTGCTGTTTAGGATTCTGATCCCCCCGCTTCTTTATTTGTTCGAGATTTTTACAGGAATCGAATACCGAGCGAATTTGTTTTGACAGGCTGGCTGTATTCAAAATTGACCGATCGGACAAAAGTGAATAACCTGAAACATTATAGTTTAGCTTAAGTAGTCTTAAGTAGTTCAGAATGACAAGGTTTGACAAGGCCTTGGAAACTTGTTATTATTCACCAGTAATTAAATCATTCTCAATTTTATCGCGTAGAGTTGCACGCGGTCATTAAGGCCGTTTTTATTTGCAAAGACAATGCCTACAATAAATCAACTGGTTCGCAAGGGAAGAATCAAGCCAATTTATAAATCCAAAACCCCGGCTTTGGACCGTGGGATCAATTTGCTCCAGGGTCGCCCTTACGAAGTGGATAAGGGAAGCCCGTTTAAGCGCGGGGTTTGCTTAAAGGTTTACACCACTACCCCCAAGAAACCGAACTCTGCTTTGCGCAAGGTGGCCAAGGTTCGTCTTTCCAATGGAATGGAAGTTATCGCTTACATTCCGGGTATCGGACACAATCTGCAGGAACACTCTGTTGTTATGATCCGAGGGGGAAGGGTCAAGGATTTGCCAGGAGTCCGTTATCATATTGTCCGGGGAAAGCTTGATGCTGGAGGAGTGGAAGGGCGAAAGCGCGGACGATCTAAATATGGAGCCAAAAAGAGTTAAAAATTTATAAAGCAAAATTAAAAATTTTTGAATTTTTACCTCAATTTTTAATTTTTATTTTTTAATTTTAATCTTCTCATATGCCTAGAAAAGCAAGATCTTACAAGCGACATCCGGTTAGCGCTGACTATAAATTCAACAGCGTTAAAATTGCCAAGTTCATAAACTATATAATGGAGCGGGGCAAAAAGACCGTGGCCGCCAAAGTTGTTTACAGCGCTTTTGATATTATAGAAAAACAAAGCAAGGCCGACCCTAAAGTTGTATTTGAACAAGCTGTTAGAAACGTCTCCCCAATCCTCGAAGTAAAAGGGCGAAGAATCGGAGGCGCAAATTATCAGGTCCCGATGGAAGTGATGGAACCAAGGAAAACGACTCTTGGAATGAAATGGATAATCGACGCCGCCCGGTCTAAAAAGGGCAAACCAATGGGACAGAAGCTTGCAGATGAGTTGATGGAAGCCTATAACAAGACCGGAGCCGCTATTAAAAAACGCGAAGACGTGCACCGTATGGCTGAGGCCAACAAAGCCTTTGCCCACTTTGCGAGATTCCAACGGAGATAATGCGAAACTACGAACCGGGAACGAATCTACGAACGGGTTCGTAAATTCGACTCAGGTTCGTAATTTCGGATTAATTTATGCCCAGAGAATACCCAATCCAACAAACAAGAAACATCGGCATCATCGCCCATATTGACGCGGGAAAGACCACGATCACTGAGGGGATTTTGTTCAACACGGGCTTAATTCACAAAATCGGCACTGTGCATGAGGGCGAGACCGTGACTGACTGGATGGAGCAGGAGCGGGAGCGCGGCATTACTATCACCGCGGCCGCGGTGACTTGTTTTTGGACCCCAAAATTTATCAAACTCGGCGTTGAAAATAAGCACAAGATCAACATTATCGACACGCCTGGCCACGTGGATTTTACCGTGGAAGTCGAGCGTTCTTTGCGCGTGCTGGATGGCGCGGTAGTGGTGTTTGACGGCAAAATGGGCGTGGAGCCCCAGTCGGAAACTGTATGGCGGCAGGCGGACAAGTACAATGTTCCGCGGCTTTGTTTTATCAACAAGATCAACCAGACCGGCGGAGATTTTTATAAATCATTGGACGCGATCCACAAACGATTATCGCCAAACGCTTTCCCGATCCAGCTGCCGATCGGATTTGAAAAAGACATCAAGGGCGTGGTAGATCTGGTGACGATGAAGTCGTATACCTACAACGAATATACTGACAAGGAATTCAGCGTTGGCGAAGTGCCCGCTGACCTGAAAGCAAAAGCGGAAGAATACCGTCACAAACTTTTGGAGCGCGTAGTGGAATCAGACGAGGCTTTGATGGAAAAATACCTCGCCGACCAGCAGTTGACCGAGCAGGAATTTTTGACCGCCATCAGAAAGGCAACCCAATCAGGCAAATTTTATCCCGTGCTTGGAGGGGACGGCCGAGGAATTATTGTCCAAACTCTGCTTGACGCTGTGACCAATTTTTTGCCTAGCCCGATTGAGCGGGGAAATGTGAAGGGAGTCAATCCCAAGACCAAAGAAGAAATGGCCAGAACCCCGTCCGACGCCGAACCGTTTACGGCCTTGGCTTTTAAAATAGCCACTGATCCTTTTGTCGGCAAACTGGCGTTCTTCAGAGTTTATAGCGGAGTGCTTTCGGCCGGCAGTTATATTTTGAATGCCAGAAGCGGCAACAAAGAAAGGGTGGGAAGAATTGTCCGGATGCACGCTGATGAGAGGCAGGATATCAAGGAAGTTTTTGCCGGAGACATCGCGGCTTTGGTAGGGCCGAAAGAAACTTTTACCGGCGATACCTTGTGCGATGTTGACCATCCGATAGTTCTTGAAGCCATTAAATTCCCCGAACCGGTTATTTCCGTGGCGATTGAGCCTAAGACCAAGCAGGACCAGGAAAAAATGGGCTTGGCTTTGCAGAAGCTGGCGGAAGAAGATCCAACCTTCCGCATTAGGTCCGATGAAGAAACCAACCAGACTCTGATTTCCGGGATGGGCGAATTGCATCTGGAAATTATTGTGGACCGCATGAAGCGGGAATTCAAAGTGGAAGCCAATGTTGGCCGCCCGCAGGTTGCTTACAAAGAAACTATCAAAGGCAAGTCTGAATCTGAAGGCAAATACATCCGCCAAACCGGCGGCCGCGGCCAATACGGACACGTTTATATCCGGATTGAGCCTCAAACCGAGGAAGGCAAGGGGAATGAGTTTGTAAATGAAATCGTGGGCGGGACCATCCCGCGCGAGTACATTCCTGCCGTTGATAAGGGAATTCGGGAAGCGGAAGATCGCGGAGTTATAGCGGGCTTCCCCGTGATTAATATCAAAACAACTCTTTACGATGGTTCTTACCACGAAGTGGACTCGTCAGAAATCGCTTTCAAAATTGCGGGTTCTATGGCGTTTCAGGACGCGGTAAAGAAAGCCCGGCCGATTTTGCTTGAGCCGATAATGAAAGTCGAAGTGCTGACCCCTGAGTCGAGTTTGGGAGACGTGATAGGGGATCTTAACAGCAAGAGAGGAAAAATTTTGGAAATGACGGAGCGCGGCAATATCAAAGTGGTGGACGCAGAAGTCCCGCTTGCTGAAATGTTTGGCTATGCCACCCAAATCAGGTCCATGTCCCAAGGACAGGCTTCATATACCATGGAATTCCATCATTACGAAGAAGTGCCAAGGAACGTGGCAGAAAAGATAATCGGGGAGTCAGGGAAGATAAGAGTTGGGCAAGTTGGAAAGTAACTTTCGGCAAGCCGTTTTTAAAAACACAAAAAAACTCCCCCAGTGGGAGTTTTTTTGTTGACGAAGGCTAGTTTTTGCGGCATTGCCTGGGAAGGTAAAAAAAGAGGCCCGCCGAAGAACCAGGTCGTCGGCGGGGTGTGTAAGCAGGACACGGTAGCTCAGGAGGCTTTCTGATCGTTATCCTCAACCTGAACGACCGGAGCTCTCTCGCCTTTTCTCCTTGCTTTGGGACAGCCAAGGCAGATGAATCGTCCGTGGTCGTCAGCCGGGATCATCCGGTTGCCGCAGCGCGGACAGTTTGGCGGGGGATTTCGTTCTAAGTAACGATCGGTCCGATCCCAATAACCCATTTGCTCTCCTTTTAGGCAATTTTACGTGCTTGGTTGATGTAACCGCAAACCAACTCGGCGCATGGTTTGCAGCCGACAAGATGCCGACTGATTGACCGGGACTGGATATCATTTGCATCCGGGTCTTCGAGGGTCGGGACAGCCGCTTGAATCAGTGTTTCCTTGGGATGCGAAAACCCCCAATCTATCAGCTTTGGCTCCCGGTTGAGCCATCGTTGGATTAAGGACCTTAGCATGGATCCTCCTTCTAGCCTAATTTACAAGATTTGACGCTTTTGTGCAAAATTGCTAAAATTACCCACAGGCTTTACAAAAGCTGGTTTTTCTTTTATAATCTTTAAGCAATTAATAAAATAGAAGCTTTTAGGTCGTCATCCTGAACTTGGCGAAGCATCGAAATAAGGCCGATTCTTCGCTACGCTCAGAATGACTGATGCTTGGAACTTCTTAAGCAATTAAGGAAAAAACAATGGCTGAACAATTTAAGCGAGACAAACCGCACGTCAACATCGGAACCATTGGCCACGTTGACCATGGCAAGACCACTTTGACAGCGGCTATCACAACGGTTCTTGCCAAGCAAGGCAAGGCCAAGGCGCGAGCTTACGACTCAATCGATAAGGCTCCTGAAGAGCGCGAGCGTGGTATTACTATCAATACCACCCACGTTGAATACGAGACTGACAAGCGCCACTACGCGCACGTGGACTGCCCGGGACACGCTGACTACATCAAGAACATGATCACCGGCGCTGCCCAAATGGATGGCGCGATCTTGGTGGTGTCTGCGGCGGATGGCCCGATGCCGCAAACTCGAGAACACATTCTTCTGGCCCGCCAGGTCGGCGTTCCTTATATCGTTGTCTACATGAACAAGGTAGATATGGTCCAGGATAAGGAGCTTTTGGATTTGGTCGAGGAAGAAATTCGAGACCTTCTGACCAAATACCAATTTCCAGGCAAAGACACCCCGATAATTCGAGGATCTGCGCTTAAGGCTTTGGAAGGCGACAGCTCGGAACTGGGCGAGCCGTCAATCACAAAATTGGTTGAAGCGCTCGACACTTATATTCCCGAACCGGTCAGAGAAGTAGACAAGCCATTCTTAATGCCGATCGAAGACATCTTCTCAATTGAAGGCCGAGGCACGGTGGTAACCGGAAGAATCGAACGCGGACAAATCAAAGTCGGAGAAGAAATTGAAATCGTCGGACTTAGGGCAACCAGCAAGACCGTAGTCACGGGAATTGAAATGTTCAACAAGTCCTTGGACGAAGGAAGAGCCGGCGATAACGCTGGTGTGTTGCTCCGCGGAACCAAGAAGGAAGAAGTTGAGCGCGGCCAGGTTCTGGCCAAGCCAGGATCAATTACCCCTCACACAGAATTTGACGCGGAAGTTTACGTGCTGACCAAGGAAGAAGGCGGACGCCACACCCCGTTCTTTAAGGGCTACAAGCCTCAATTCTACATCCGAACCACTGACGTGACCGGAGAAGTTGAGCTCCCGGCAGGCCAGGAAATGGTCATGCCAGGCGATACCGTAACCCTTAAGATCAAGCTGATTACCCCGGTTGCCATGGAAGAAAAGATGCGTTTTGCTATCCGCGAAGGCGGACACACCGTAGGAGCGGGAGTGGTGCTCAAGATTAGCAAATAAGATCAAAGGACTACCCCAGTTGGGGTAGTCCTTTTTGTCGGTTTTGAGGCTTAAGCCAAGCCTTGACCCGTAAACCAATTTCGTGTAATATATTCAGAGTGCTTTAATAATAATTCTAGCAGTTTTTTAAGAAGACAAATGTCTCAAGATAAAGTCGAAACAGGTAGAATCAGGATTAAAATCAGAGCTTATGACCATAAGCTCATAGATCAATCTGCCCGCCAAATCGTTGACACGGCCAAGCGAACAGGGGCCGGAGTGGTAGGGCCAGTCCCATTGCCGACAGAGAAAACCAAGTATACAGTGAACCGGTCAACGTTTGTTCATAAGAATTCCAGGGAACAATTTGAGATGCGGATTCATAAGAGACTGATAGATATTGCCACCCCGACCTCAAAAACCATTGACGCCCTCTCAAACCTTAATTTACCCGCAGGCGTTGACGTCGAGATCAAGATGTAATAAGAGTTATTTATAAAGTTCATAAAGTTAAAAGTTCATAAAGTTAAAGATTGGATTGATCCCAAAGGATATCGCCAGTCGCCCGCCTATGCTAAAGCTTCGGCGGGTAAAATGAAGGACCGCTAAGGTTTCTTTGTTAAAAAGGGATCTTGGCGGTTTTTTATAAGAAAACCATGAATCCCGTTAGAAATTCGAACACAGGCAAAAAATTATTATTTATGATCTAACGGACCTAGTATAAAATTAGCTAATTAATAAACTATTCAGAATTACTAACGGGATGAAAAAATTCATAATGGCGGAAAAACTGAATATGTCCCAGATTTTTAGCAAGGATGGCAAGGTTTTGCCCGTGACTATCCTTCGCGCTGCAGCCAATAAGGTGACGCAGGTAAAAACAGCGGAAAAAGACAACTATGCGGCTGTTCAAGTGGGATTCGGCAAAAGGAAAAAAGCCGTGAGGTCTTTGGTTGGCCACACCAGGGAGCTTGGGAATTTTCAGAAGCTGGCAGAGTTTCGGGTAGACGACGCAAGCGGTTTTTCTCGCGGCCAGAAGATTGGAGTAGATTCTTTCGTTGTCGGGGATATGGTAAAAGTAACCGGCCAGATGAAAGGAAGAGGATTTGCGGGACCGATCAAGCGCTACGGATTTCACGGCGCGCCTGCTTCTCACGGGCATGATCATCCGAGAGCAGTGGGAGCAATCGGCGGCCGTTTCCCCCAGCACGTGAGAAAAGGCCTGCGTATGGCCGGAAGAATGGGCGGAACCAGGACAGTTAAGAATTTGGAAGTAGTGGATATCGATCCTAAGCGCGATCTGATAGCTTTGAAGGGCGCTGTCCCTGGCGCTCGTGGCAGCATAGTTAAAATCCAAAGCGTATAAGATAATGCGAAACCACGAACCTGGAACGAATCTACGAACATTTGCTTGGTTTAGGTTCGTAATTTCGTCCTCGGTTCGTAAATTCGAATTATGATTATCATAGGACATCGGGGAGCATCTGGGCTTGAGCCGGAAAATACGATTCGTTCTTTTAAAAAAGCGGAAGATTTAGGGGCGGACATAATTGAGATAGATTTGCGAGTAAGCTTGGACAAAGAAATAGTCGTATTCCACGACAGAAGTTTGAAAAGACTGTTTGGGATCAGAAAAAGTGTAGCGAAAACGACGCTGAACCAGCTTAAGCAGATAAGCATTGCCGCCGGCCGGGAGATTCCAACCCTTGCCGAAGTCTTAGAGACCGTAAAAGCTCCGATTAACTTCCATATCAAGATTTCCGGTTTCGAACGGCAACTTCTGGAACATTTAAAAAAATTTTCATCCGAGGTTTTGATTTCCTCCGATTATCCCTGGGTTTTGAAGAAGATCAGGGCTTTGGACGAAAATGTAAAGTTGGGGCTGGTAATGGGGAAAGGCGAACTGCATTTACTGCCTTTCATCAAGTTTCTTACTAGTACCCTCAATCTTTATTCCATTCATCCAAGGGCTGTCCTGGTAAACATGTTCAGCATACCGCTATTGCGGAAGCTGAATAAGAAAATATATGTCTGGACAGTCAATAGTGAAAAGATTTTTAATTTGATGATAAGATTGGGTGTTGACGGGATAATTACCGACCAGCCCCAGTTGTTTGTCAGGCCAAAGCAATGAGCAAAACGCCGCTTTACAACGAAGCAGGGGAAAAGGTCAGCGAACTGGAACTTAACCCGGGGATCTTTAACGTAACCAAAGTAGATTCCGGTTTGGTGCATTTGGCGGTAAGGGTGCAAAGAACCAACAGCCGAAGGCCGCTGGCGCATGCCAAAAATCGTGGAGAAGTCGCGGGAAGCGGCAAAAAGCCTTGGAAGCAAAAGGGAACGGGACGAGCGCGCGCGGGTTCCATCCGCTCGCCGTTATGGCGCGGCGGAGGAGTCACATTTGGCCCGCGAAACGATCGAAAATATTTGTTGAAGATGAACCGGTCAGCTTTCAAAAAAGCCCTGTCCACGATCTTGACGGATAAGGCAAAAGAGCAAAAATTGATTGTGCTTGAAAATTTTACGCCGGTTGCCAAAAGCAAGGAGTTGGCTTCTAAAATCAACGCGATTTCAGACAAAGCCGGTTTGGGAAAGAAAAGGATTTTGATAATCGCCCATCCAGAAAAAGAATTATTCCGCGCCGCGAGAAATCTTAAGAATTTTAATTTGCAAGTTGCCAACCAGCTTAACGCGGTTGACTTATTGAATAATGATATTTTGATTACGAAAGACGCTTTGCCAGTAATTGAAAAGACCTATGGGAATAATAGATAAGTTAAAAGGAAAAGGGAAAAAGGAAAAAGATCGGAAGGAAGAGAATGTTTTGGGTATGGTCAAGGAGCCTTTGAAGGAAGAAAAAGTTGAAAGAAAGTTGAAGGAAAACACCGGCCGAGCCCATTTGATTCTAATGTCCGGGCACCTTTCGGAAAAAGCCAATATGCTTTCCAATCTTAATCGGTATGTTTTTAAAGTCGCGAAAAATTCCAACAAGATTGAGATCAAGAAAGCGGTGGAAGGAACTTACGATGTCCGGGTTATAAAGGTGAATGTCATAAGAAACATCGGAAAGGTAAGGAGAATGGGCAGGACTTTTGGACAAACTTCAGACTGGAAAAAAGCAATTGTTACTCTTAAAGAAGGGGACAAGATCCAAGGATTGATAGAAGGAGCATGAGTAATTTAAAATTTAAAAAGCAAAATTAAAAATTTTTGAATTTTTACCTCAATTTTAAATTATTAATTTTTATTTTTAATCTTTTCAGATGGCGATCAAAATTTACAAACCAACTTCACCAGGCAGGCGGATACATTCGGTAACCGATTATTCGGTTTTGACCAAACGCGTCAAGCCTCATAAAGCCTTGATTTTTTCAGCAAAGAAAAACGCGGGCCGAAATAATCAGGGTAAGATTACGGTGCGTCACCATGGCGGCGGACACAAGCACTTGCTTCGGGAAGTGGATTTTGAGAGGGATAAGGCGAATATTCCGGCCAAAGTCCAGGCAATCCAGTATGACCCAGGCCGAAGCGCGTTTATTGCCCTGCTTGCTTATAAGGACGGAGAGAAGCGGTACATTTTGGCTCCGGACAAGATGAAAGTTGGCGATATTATTGCCACTGCCGAAAGGACTGAGATCAAACCAGGAAACAGGATGCAGATTAAAAATATTCCCGTGGGGACGTCTATCCATAATATTTCAACTCAACGCGGAGGGGCGGGTCAAATGGCGAGAGCGGCAGGGACTTACGCGATTATCCAATCGGCAGAGAATGATTTTGTCCTTCTCAAGATGCCTTCTGGAGAAATAAGAAGAATACCAAACGACGCGTATGCCACCGTGGGCCAGGTTTCAAACGTTGATTGGATGTATGTGAGAATCGGCAAAGCCGGTAGAGTGCGCCATATGGGAGTCCGGCCGACTGTCCGCGGAAAAGCCATGAATCCGATTGATCACCCTCACGGCGGCGGCGAAGGCCACAACCCGATCGGTTTGAAGTATCCGAAAACTCCTTGGGGAAAGCACGCCTTGGGAGTAAGGACGAGAAACCCTAAGAGAGCGAGCAGTAAATTTATAGTTCAACGAAGAAAACCGTAATCCGTAAAGTTAATTAATTAAGAATTATGTCTAGATCGTTAAAAAAAGGGCCGTTTATAGATCCCAAACTTCTGGAGAAAATCCAGAAGGTCCGGCCTGGCCAAAAAGTTGAGATCAAGACCTGGTCTCGCGATTCGACAATTTTCCCGGAAATGATCGGGCTGACCTTTTTGGTGCATAATGGAAAAACTTTCATTACTGTTCGCCCTACTGAAAATATGGTCGGCCATAAGCTGGGTGAATTTGCCCCGACCCGGAAATTTATCAGGCATGGAGGCCGAATGGCCAAAGAAGAAGCAATTGCCGCGGCCGAGGCTGAGAAGAGATCCCTAGAAGCCGCCAAGGCAGAGCCCTCTGCTGACGCTAAGAAGTAAAATTTCTAATTATTCTATGTCAACTCGAGAATCAGTAAAAGTTACCGAGGTTAAGGCATTCGCCCGCTACATTCACGTCAGCCCAAGGAAATTGCGGCTGGTTGCGGATCTTGTTCGGAACGCCCGAGTGGACCAGGCTTTGGAACAGCTCAAGTTTTCTTCCAAAAAAGCCGCAATCCCGCTTTCCAAAGCCATCAATTCCGCTATAGCCAACGCCATTCATAATTTTGATTTGAAGCGCGAAGATCTGTTTATTAAATCTTTGACAGTTGATGGGGGTCCGGTTTACAAGCGTTACGCGCCAAGGGCCCAAGGCCGCGCTTTTATCGAGCGGAAAAGAACCAGTCATATCAATGTGGTTTTAGGATCCAAGGAAGTCAAAGCAAAGCCCAAGAGCCGTTCGATTTTTGTAAAAGCAAGACCTTCCAAAGAGGAGCCAAAAGAAAAGTTTACAAAGAATGAAATTGAAGAAGGCAAGGTGGAAGAGAATACAAAGCAGCCTAAGCAGGCGCCAAAATCACGAGAGAAAATTAAGCGAAACATTGTTGATTTGAAGCGAAGATTATTTAATAGGAAGAGCGGACAATGATAATTAAAAATTTAAAGAGCAAAATTAATAATTTTTGAATTTTTATCTTTTAATTATAAATTTCTGATATGGGACAAAAGATTAACGCAAATAGTTTACGATTGAATATTACCGATACTTGGAAGTCACGCTGGCTGACCAAGACTGATTTTGCCATGTTCCTGGAAGAAGACGCCAAAATAAGGTCTTTCCTTTCAAACGTCCTTAAGAGAAGCGGCTTGGTCCGTATTGATATTGAGCGGTTCGGCCCGACTATTTCGGTGAACGTGAAAACTACCAAACCGGGAATGATCATTGGAAAAGGCGGCGGTGGAATTGAGGATCTGAAAAAGAAGGTGGCCAAGTTTATTGGTAAGAAGCTGGATTTGAAGATTAATATCGAGGAAGTAAAAGATATGAATCTGCAGGCCTCAGTGATTGCCCAGAACATTGCTGATCAGATTGAGAAGCGTATCGCTTTTCGCCGGGCAATGAAGCAGTCGATTGAGCAAGTGATGGAAGCGGGCGCTGTGGGAGTTAAGATCGAGACCGCTGGCCGTCTTGGAGGATCGGAAATCGCCCGAAGCGAAAGATTGTTTAAAGGGAAACTCCCTTTGCATACTCTTCGCGCCAACATCGATTTTGCCCGCGCAACAGCATATACCACTTACGGAACTATCGGAGTAAAGGTTTGGATAAACAAAGGTGAAATCTTTGAGAAAACTTAATGCGAAACTACGAACCGGGGACGAACCTACGAACCCGTTCGTAAATTCGCTAAACGTTCGTAATTTCGAATTATAACCATATGTTAATGCCTAAAAAAGTTAAACACCGCAAGCACCACAGAGGTCGATCCTCTGGCAAGGCCATGTCTGGGAACGCGCTGGCGTTCGGAAGTTTTGGTTTGAAGGCTTTGGAGAACAGCTGGGTAACCGCTCGGCAGATTGAAGCGGCAAGGCGGGCCATGACCCGCTACATCCAGCGCGGCGGAAAGGTTTGGATCAGGATTTTTCCGGACAAGCCGATTACTTTTCATGGCAATGAATCCCCTATGGGAAGCGGCAAAGGAGCGGTAGATCATTTTGTAGCCGTCGTTGCCAAAGGCCGCGTATTATTTGAGATGGATGGAGTGACAATTGATCAAGCTTCTGAAGCCATGCGGCTTGCTTCCCATAAACTTCCAGTCAAAACAAGATTTATTCGTAAGGAGCAGCAGTAAATCCTATGACAATTAAAGAATTGCGCACCAAAAGTGAAGCGGAACTCCGTAAAATGCTGGCCAGCATGCGCGAGCAGAGCAGGGATCTTAGGTTTCAGATTTATTCCAAGGAAGTCAAGAACAACCATCAGATGAGGATCATAAGAAAAGACATTGCCAGAATTTTAACCTTATTGAATTCATCCCGTTAGAAATTTTACGTGGCTGAACTTATGGAAAAACTATAGGCAACGGGATGATTATAAAATATTTTATCGATTAACTAATCACTATTTCTAACGGGATGAAAAGTAATATGCAAGAAGCAAAGCGAAAAAAAATAGTCGGAACAGTAACCAGCGCCAAGATGGCAAAGACTGTCGTTGTTTTGGTCGAAGTATTCAAGGTTCATCCAAAATATTTCAAAAGATTTCGAAAGTCCATGAAATTTGCGGCGCACAACGAAATTCCTGACCTGAAAACAGGGGACAAGGTGGTCATCGAGGAAAGCAAGCCTTATTCAAAGACAGTCCATTGGAGAGTAGTAGAGAAAATTTCTAATTAATCTAATTGACCTAATTTCTAAACATGATTCAGTTAAGAACCAGATTAAAAGTAGCGGACAACACCGGAGCTAAAGAGATAGCTGTCTTCGGAGTGTCTGGGAAGAATCGCAGGCGCTGGGCCAGGCTCGGAGACGTAGTGGCGGCTTCGGTAAAAATCGCGGCTCCTAAAGGCCAGGTGAAGAAGGGCGACAAGGTTTACGCCGTAATTGTCCGAACCCATAAAGAAGTGCGCAGGGATGACGGCTCTTACATCAGATTTGACGATAATGCCGCGGTCTTGGTAAACAAGGACAACAAAGAACCGAGAGGAACCCGCGTGTTTGGCCCGATACCGAGAGAGCTTCGCGACTTGGGTTTTGTTAAGATTATTTCTTTGGCAGAAGAGGTTATATAAGGAATTATGAATAGCTTAAATTTAAAAAAAGGCGATGAGGTGAAGGTTCTGTCCGGCAAAGATAAGGGAAAGACCGGAAAGATTTTAGATGTGTTTACCAAAGATGGACGAGTAGCTATTTCAGGCGTGAATATCCATACCAGATTTACGAAGCCTAAGAGACAGCGGGAGAAGGGTCAAAGAGTCGAGGTCCCAGCGCCGTTGTCAGTTTCTAAAGTGGCTTTGATTTGCCCTCATTGCGGAAAAATTACCAGGATTGGGCACGAAATGAATGAGCGAGGAACTTTCCGAAAATGTAAAAAATGCAGTAAGCTGATTTAACGATAACCCTATGGCACTCAAACTTCGCTACAAAGAGAAAATTATACCAGATCTTCAAAAGTCCTTAGGCCTTTCAAACCCGATGGCTGTTCCCAGGATTGAGAAGGTTGTAATCAACGCCGGCGTCGGCAGGACGCTTAAGGATCCGAAGCTTTTGGAGAATATCATCGAGGACTTGAAGAAAATTACAGGCCAGACTCCGGTCAAAACCCTGGCAAAAAAATCAATCGCTGGGTTTAAGATCAGGCAGAACCAGGTGGTTGGGTTGATGGTGACGCTTCGGGGGGCAAGGATGTTTGATTTTTTGGAGAAACTGGTAAACGTGGCGCTTCCTCGGGTCCGGGACTTTAAAGGGTTGAGCAAGAAAAGCTTTGATCGCCATGGAAATTACAGCATCGGATTTAAGGAGCAGATTGTTTTTCCGGAAACTTCAAGAGAGCATCTGGAGCACACTTTTGGCTTGGAAGCAAATATCCAGACCAGCACGGATGATGACAAGAAAGCTTACGAATTATTAAAGTCTTTAGGCTTTCCTTTTAGAGAGGAATAATATGTCGACAAAAGCTCAGTTTATAAAATCAGCCAGGTCCAGAGTGAAGCCGAAGTATTCAACCAGAGTCGTCCGGCGATGTTGGAGATGCGGACGTCGGGGCGGATACATCCGGAAGTTCAATATTTGCCGAATTTGTTTTCGGGAACTGGCCTCAAACGGTGAAATCCCCGGCGTAGTTAAGTCTTCTTGGTAAAAAAATATGACAGACACAATTTCAGATATGCTAACAAGAATAAGAAACGCCCAGGCGGTTAAAAAGACCGAGGTCTTGCTCCCGTTCTCCAATTTTAAATTCAGCTTGGGAAAAGTTTTGCTCGAAGAAGGCTGGATTAAGTCCTTGGATACGAAACAGGAAGGCAAATTTAAGCAGCTTTCAGTGGGACTTAAATACAGCCAATCAGGAGAGCCGGTAATTTCCGGGGTTTTGCGCGTAAGCAAGCCCGGGCAGAGAATTTACAGCAAAAATAGTCAGATACCGGCAGTACAAGGCGGATTCGGCACTACTATTATTTCCACATCCAGGGGCTTAATGACGGACAAGAAAGCCCGCACCAGCAAAGTCGGCGGCGAAATTATTTGTCAAATATGGTAGAGTTCTACGAAATTAGTAATTAGTAAAGCTATGTCAAGAATAGGCAAAAAACCAGTAATAATTCCGCAAGGAGTCACGGTTGAAATCAAGGACAATTTTGTGAAAGCCAAAGGGTCTTTGGGAGAGCTTACTTTGGAACTGCACCCGAAAGTAAGAGTGGTTGAGGACCCCTCCGGTCTTTTGGTGACGGTTCAAAACCAAACGGACAAATTTTCCCGTTCGCTTTGGGGTTTGTACCGGTCTTTGCTCAACAATATGGTGAATGGAGTGGCAACTGGCTTCGCCAAGATTTTGGAAGTGAACGGCGTGGGGTATAAAGCGGCGGTAAATGGCAAGAAACTGGTTTTGAACTTGGGTTTTTCCCACCCGATAGAAATGGAGATACCGAAAGAGTTGGAAGTTAAGGTGGAAAAGAATACAATTACCATCAAGGGCGCTGACAAGCAACAGGTTGGCCAGTTTGCCGCGATGGTCCGGTCCAAGAGAGAACCGGAACCATATAAGGGAAAGGGAATCAAATATTCAGACGAAGTAATCCGCCGAAAGGCCGGCAAGGTTGTGAAAGCCGTTGGAGGAGGCAAATAGTTTTTCTAATATCTAATATCTAACTATGGCTCAAGATAAGCAAAGACAATTAAGAC
This sequence comes from Candidatus Doudnabacteria bacterium, assembly GCA_016199215.1. GTDB lineage: Bacteria > Patescibacteriota > Doudnabacteria > UBA920 > O2-02-FULL-48-8 > JACQPC01. The sequence continues at coordinate 18,150 of JACQHB010000001.1, forward strand.
ATCGCAGAATTAGAGCAAAGGTTTCAGGCACGGCCAAGAAGCCTCGATTAAATGTTTTCCGATCGCTTAATAATATTTATGTTCAGTTGATTGATGACGAGCACGGAAAGACCCTGGTGTCTGCCTCAAGCAAAGAAGTAGCCAAAAAAGCCAAGAAGTCGGAAATTGCCGCTGAAGTCGGCAAGCTGATCGGACAGAAGGCCGCTGGGGCGGGGATTTCGGAAGTTGCTTTTGACCGCGGCGGTTTTAGCTTCCACGGAAGAATTAAAAGTTTGGCGGAAGCCGCCCGCGAAGCCGGCCTTAAGTTTTAACTTTTGACTTTTTAATTTTAACTTTTGTAATATGCCCAGACCAAGAAGAACAGGGAGACAACAGGAAATAATCAAAAGAGATTTCGACCAGAAAGTGGTGGAAATCAAAAGAGTTACCCGTGTTATGGCTGGCGGCAAGCGCATGCGGTTCCGCGCTTTGGTCGTGATCGGGGACAGGAAAGGCAAAGTCGGGATTGGGTTGCGCAAAGGAGTCGACGTGAGCGAAGCGGTTAACAAGGCGGTAAATGCCGCAAAGAAAAGCTTGATCTTGATTAACCTTGTCAATGACACGATTCCGCATGACATCAAGCATAAGTTTAAATCATCCGTGGTTTTCTTAAAGCCAGCCCGGCCCGGAACCGGAATTATAGCCGGGGGTTCAATCCGCCAGGTTTTGGATCTGGTGGGCGTAAAGAACGTGCTTTCCAAGATGCTCGGGTCATCCAACAAAGTCAACAATGTTATGGCCACTTATCAGGCGCTGGCTCTAATGCGTCCAAAAGACCGGAAAGCAAATCCATAATATGCTAAAGCTGAGTGAATTAAAACCGTATAAGAGAGCTGCTAAAAGGCGGAAGGTAATCGGCCGCGGTGTTGGTTCAGGCCACGGGACTTATTCGGGACGGGGCGGAAAAGGCCAGACAGCCCGGTCAGGATCATCAATCCCCGTAGGATTTGAAGGCGGACGAATGCCTTTGCACCGCCAAATCCCGAAGAGGCGCGGATTTAAGAGTTTAAACCCGAAAGCGGAAGTGCTAAGCCTTTCCGATCTTTCAAAAAAATTCAACAGCGGGGAAACCGTGAATCCGAAAATTTTGGCAAACAAAGGCATGATCCGTTCTTCCATGTCGGGAGTGAAGATTTTGGGCGAGGGAGAAATAACCAAAAGCCTGACTTTTGAAAAAGTGAAAGTTTCGGCGCAAGCAAAAGGAAAAATTGAAAAGGCAGGCGGGAAAATCGTCTAATATGAACAGACTCATACAAATTTGGAAAGTGACCGATCTTCGCAACAAAATAATTTTTGTCGCTTTGCTTTTGGTCGCCACCCGAATTTTGGCCCATCTTCCCATTCCAGGCATTGATACGTCAGGGTTAAGGACCCTTTTTAGCAGCAACCAGCTGTTCGGACTTTACAATATTTTTTCCGGCGGAGGATTGCAAAATTTCTCAGTCGCCATGCTTGGCGTGGGTCCTTACATTACCGCTTCCATTATCATGCAGCTTTTGACCATAATTATTCCTAAATTGGGCGAACTGGCCAAAGAGGGAGGGGAAGCAGGCAGGGCCAAGATCAACCAGTACACGAGGCTTCTAAGCGTGCCGCTGACCGCGCTTCAGGCGTATGGCACAATCATCCTTTTATCCAAAACGTCAGGCACAAATATTTTGGGCAATTTTACTCCCTTCCAGTGGTTTACCACGATTCTTGCGATTGTGGCCGGTACGACTTTTTTGATGTGGCTCGGCGAGCTGATTTCCGAATACAAAATTGGCAACGGGATTTCCTTGATAATTTTTGCCGGCATCGTGGCCCAGCTGCCAACGTCAATCCAGCAGGCCTATGTTAATCTAACCGGCGCGGGCGGCAGCATTTCTTCCACCGGCATAGTTACCGCCGTGGCTTATTTGGCAGTGGCTTTTCTGGTGGTCGCGGCAATTGTCATGATTACCGAATCACAGCGCAACATCCCGGTTTCTTACGCGAAAAGAGTCAGGGGCAACAAAATGTACGGCGGAGTCAACACCCATCTTCCCCTGCGGGTCAACCAAGCCGGCGTGATTCCGATAATTTTCGCTATTTCAATTTTGCTTTTCCCAAGCCTGATCGCTAATTTCTTCTCGCAGGCAAAAACGGCCCAAGTCGCAAACGCGGCCGCGGCAGTCAATGCTTTTTTCCAAAACCAGACTTATTACGGCATTCTTTATTTCCTCCTGGTCGTGGCATTCACTTACTTCTACACGGCGATCGTGTTTAATCCGGATGAAATTTCCGAAAATATACAGAAGCAGGGAGGTTTTGTTCCCGGGCTTAGGCCAGGGAAGCAGACCGCGGAGTTTTTGTACAAAGTTTTAAACAGGATAACTTTGGCAGGCGCCGTATTTCTTGGCTTAATAGCTGTATTGCCTTATATTATCCAAAGTTTTACTCATACGCAGGCCCTGACTTTGGGCGGCACGAGCATCCTGATCGTGGTGGCTGTGGTGATTGAAGTGATCAAACAAATCCAGTCCCAGATGGTAATGAGAGATTATGAGGACTTTTAAAATTTGCTTCAGCAAATTTTATTTCAAACAAATAAAACGCCCCGACTCATCGGGACGTTTTATTTTTTTATACTTATCTAACGCCAAAGCGATACGCGACATTGTCCAATTTAAGCTTAATTTCTTCCATGTTGTTTTCGACGCGATCAAATCGGCGATTTATTTCCCCATGAACTTGATCAAATCCCTTATTCACCATACTGGCCAGTGATTCAATTGTGACTTTTTTCTTCATAATTATATTCTAATCAACCTTGACAATTTTGTCAAAAAGGAGTATAATATATTGTTTAAGGATAGGAATTAGTTTTGTTTCCAAACAAGGTTGGTTCCTGTTCTCAAATCCTTGAGGCGGGGCTGCGGTGAGTAGCTGCAGTTCGTCAATTCATTTCGGAGGAAAAAGCCATGAGCAGTGGCAACTCGACCGCCGTCGCTCGTAACCCGTGGGAAACCGCTTTCGGGCAATTCGCCGACGCTATGGATTTGCTGCGAGAAGGCAAACGCAGTCCTGAAGACGCGGCGAAGGTGCTCGGGACGTTCATCAGCGGCGATGAGATCGTGGTCAAGCCGCGCGTGGAAATCGTTGGTGGCGAGAAGGTTTTTCTCATCACCGGCGAATTCAACACCGCGGCGGACGTCATCGCGCCCTACCCGGTCAAGTGGGGCTATGCCGACGGCAAGGCCGATCAGATACCGATGGTCATCCAGCCGGGAGATGTCCGCGGTCGGCTCGTCAACCTCGGCCGCGTCGTCTATAATCGGGAGCTGCCGAAATTGCTCCCGAACCTGCTGGACCCCTTCAACGCGCTGCGCTTCGGGCTCAAGTTCCCGGATGAGCAGCGGCAGCGACCCATCGGCACGGTCTGGCGCGACGCTTCCGGCCGGTTCTGGTTTGTCTGTCTGCGCGTCTTCGACGGGCGGCCGGACGTGGTTGTCAGTCCGGGCGGTCCGGGCGGCGACTGGAGCGGCGGCGTCGACTTCCTCGTCCGCGAGTAGGCCCTTGGGTTTCTTGGACTTTCGGTCCCGTGGACCAAGTCCTGCGGGAGTGCAACCTTCGCTTGGTTGTGCTCCCGTTTTTCTTTTTAATTTCTTTAAGTGCAATACGCTCACGAATTGCACTAATATTGGTCTTAGTGAGATTGGGAATTAAACACTTGCTTACGGGCCCGTAAGCAAGTGGGTAGGGATCCGGGGGTCTTGGAACTCTTGCAATTTGAGTTCCAAGCCCTCGGTCCCTTTTGTTTTGTATAAAATTGGGATTTGAATACTGCAATACTTTCTCGTATTACAGTATTAAATTTGAGGCACTCGTCCTTTTTATTTTTCGTTTTGAAAAACGCTGGTATAATATCGTAACGATCGCTATTTTATTATTCCGGGTAGTTGTTAGTCAGTCTGGCTTTTTTAATTGGTAAAAATCAGTTATAATTTAACCATGAATTCTGTTAAATTGCAGAAACTTATTTTACTTATGGGTCCTCCTGGTTCAGGGAAGGGCACACAAAGCGATCTATTGGCGGACAAGTTTAACTATGCTCATTTTAGCATGGGCAACGCTTTGCGCGATTTTGCCAAAGGGGATACTGAAATGGCTCATCGGATCAAACAGACAATTGATGCCGGGATTATAGTTAACGATGAGGACGCAAGGATGATTTTCTTGGAAGAGATTGGAAAGCTTTCGAATAAGTTTGAAGGCATAATTCTTGACGGCTTTCCAAGGACATTGGGTCAAATGGCAGATGTCGACGAAGCTATAAAGCGATATGAGATAAAGTCCTACAAGGTTTTCTTTTTGGGGGTTGATCGTGAAAAATTGATTGACAGATTAGGAAAAAGGAAAACCTGTTCGGTCTGCAAAAGGATTTTTTTGCCAGGTGTTTTTGGTTACGACACGGACACTTGTTCTTTTTGCGGCGGAAGATTGGAGATCAGGGACGACGACAACGCCGAAGGCGTGGCCAAAAGGTTTGATGAATACATTAAAAAAACCGCGGATGTGAAAAACGCTTATGAATCCAAAGGCATGTTGATCAAAATCAACGGAGACCAGCCGATCGAAAAGGTGCATGAAGACATTATTAAGTCTTTAAAGGAATGAAAAAGAGGCTCGGTTTTGATTTAATTTTGCTGGGAGCGCCGGCGTCTGGGAAAGATACCCAGGCGAAAATTTTAATGAGTAAATATTCACTAAGGCCAGTTGAGTCTGGCAAGCACTGGCGGGCCATGGCCAAAAAAAACAACACCGAAGGCCGCATGCTTCGAAGAACTATGAGTTTGGGCCAGCCAACCCCCGTTCCTTTAATGAAAAAATTTTTGACAAGCAATATAAATAAGGCTCAAAAAAATAAAGACCTTATATTTATTGGTAATCCCAGGCTTGAGCCTGAAGCCATACTGCTTTCTCGGCTGCTTCGGAATAAGCGGCGCGATTTTTTGGCATTATTTATCCAACTTAGCAAGAAAGAGATCTTAAACAGGATTAAACCGAGAATTAATTTGCATCGTCGGAGCGATGATTCTAAATTAGAATATGTTTTAAGAAGAATCCAATGGCAAGCGCCAGGAACAAGCAAGTCAGTGAAATATTTCCAATCAATCCACAGGCTTAAATTTATCAATGGCAAGCACAGCATTAAAAAAGTGGCAAACGACATTCAAAAAGCCGTCTATGATTACACGCGATCCAAAAGAAATTGAAATATTGCGTCAAGGAGGCAAAATTTTGGCCTCTGCCCTGAAAAAAGCAGCAGCCGCGGCTAAGCCGGGAATTTCAGCTTTTGAACTTGATCAGATCGCTGAAAAAGAAATCAGAAACATGGGCGGAATTCCTTCGTTTAAAAATTACCGGCCCGACAGCAAAACCCCTCCGTTTCCAGGAAGCCTGTGCGTATCGGTTAATGAGGAAATAGTGCACGGAGTTCCTGATGAGAGCAAAATGTTGAAAGCTGGGGATATCGTGGGTTTGGATCTTGGAGTTGAGTATCGAGGATTGTTTACGGACGCGGCAATAACAGTCGGAGTGGGAGAACTTGACGAAAACCTTTCGAAATTAACAAGCGTTGCCAAACAATGCCTGGATCGGGCGATTGAAAATGTCAAGCCTGGAAATTTTATTTCGGATATTTCTTGGACCATCCAGAAAACAGCCGAAAGCAATGGTTTTTCAGTGGTCCGAGAGCTCGTCGGCCATGGAGTGGGAAAGGCCATCCACGAAGACCCTGAGATTCCTTGCTTTGGAAAGCCTAAAACGGGGATAAAGATAGTTGAAGGCATGGTTTTGGCAATCGAGCCAATGGTCAATATGGGCGGGTGGAAGGTAAAATTTGACGGTCCTTGGTCTGTAAAAACGGAAGACGGGTCGAAATCAGCTCATTTTGAGCACACAGTTTTGGTAACGGCTAAAGGATGCGAAATTTTGACAAATGTGGTATAATAATTAAGAATTTTCAAATTAAACAAATGAACGAAAACAACATTACGTCGGATTTGCCAAAAGAAGAAGACAAAAAATCAAACTTGATACCCACGGTAATTTTGTTAAGCTTTTTGTTCGGGTTGGCAGGCTCCGTGATCGGGGCAAAATTTTTACCCTCCTTGTACGGAACAAGCGGCAGTTTAATCGGGGGCGGCGTTAAAACAGTCCAGGTGGACGAGCAGTCAGGCGTGGTGGATGTGGTCAAAAAAGCAAGCCCCGCGGTCGTTTCAATTATTATTTCAAAGGATTTAAACAAGGTTCCCGGTTATTCCACTTCCCCTTTTGATTTTGGGCCCTTCAGTTTAGACCCGTTTTTCCAAAATCGCAACCAGTCAAGCAGCCAGCCGAATATCCAGCAAGTAGGCGGCGGATCGGGTTTTATCATTTCAGACAACGGTCTGATTGTCACGAACAAACACGTGGTTGATGACACCTCTGCCAATTACACTGTCGTAACCAATGACGGAAAAACTTATTCCGCGCAGGTTTTATCCAGGGACCCAGTGAATGATATTGCTTTGGTTAAAATCGAGGGAAAAAATCTTCAAACTCTTACCCTTGGAGACAGCTCGGGCCTCGAGATCGGTCAGAAAGTGATTGCCATTGGCAACTCCTTGGGGCAATATCAGAATACGGTTACCACCGGCGTGGTTTCTGGAATCGGGAGAACGATCACCGCGTCAGGTAGCAGCTTTGGCACGGAGCAATTAGAAGGCGTGATTCAGACGGACGCGGCAATTAACCCCGGGAATTCCGGGGGCCCGCTTTTGGATATCGGGGGTTCGGTGATCGGCATTAATACAGCGATTGATTCCCAGGGCCAGCTGGTAGGCTTTGCCATCCCGGTCAATGATATTAAAAAAGATGTCGAGAGCTTCCAAAAATTCAGCAAGATTATCAAGCCGTTTCTTGGAATCAGATATGTTCTTATTAATGACACAATTAAACAGGAAAATAATTTAACAGTCGATTACGGCGCTCTTATTGTCAGCGGAGGAAAAGCCAGCGCTCCCGCGGTTGTGCCAGATTCGGCCGCGGATAAGGCAGGGCTTAAAGAAGGGGATATAATTTTAGAGTTGAATGGACAGAAAATCGATAAAAATCACAGCCTTGCTGGAATCCTGAAGAATTTCAGCCCAGGGGATGTGGTTGTGATGAAGATATTCAGCAGAGGTTCTGAAAAAAACATTTCCGTTACCCTGGGCGAAACGAAATAGATGCGGATATTGGCTTTGGATTGGGGAACCGTGAGGATAGGGGTTGCGATATCCGACCCCGACGGCAAGATCGCCTTCCCTCTTGATAAATTTATTGAACCGAAAAACGCGCTAGGCGAAATTAAAAAAATTGTCGCGGAACTGCAGGTTGAGAAAATATTGGTTGGTTGGCCTAAAGGATTGGGAGGACAAGCCACTAAAAGCACGGATCAAGTTGAGAAATTTGTGGAAACGTTAAAGTCTGAAATCGGCCAGCCGCTTGAATTGCTGGACGAAAGGCTGAGCTCTATTCAGGCTGGAAACACATTGTCGGCAGCCGGGGTTTCTGAAAAAGAACAAAGGAACATTAAAGATAATATTACTGCCCAAATTATTCTTCAGCAGTACTTGGATAAGAAATAAATTTAAAATTAAAAATTAAAA
>JACQHB010000006.1 GCA_016199215.1 Candidatus Doudnabacteria bacterium
TTGCCTGGAGTAGTCCAGCTCTTGGTTCCGCTGTTTCGCATGGTGACTGATACGGCTGAGGTTTGGCCGCAGGTTAAGCTTGCCGGAACGCTTTGGGAAACATAGGCGGCGTTGTTGTTCCCGGAATTGGTCGCAAAATTAAAGGTAAAGGTAATCGTGCCGTTGTTGGCAAGTGACTGGGTGGCCGAGGGAGTAATGCTCGAGAGGGTGGTGTTGGCAGGGCCGCCTGAGACATAGCTGACAGTGTATGTTCCCACCGCGGAATTGGCATAGTCTTCTGGCGCTGGAACCGAAAAATTGTTGTTTGTTCCTCCAGGATACTGGTAGTTGATCTTTATGTTTCCTGACCAGGCCGTATTGTCTTTCTTAACCCTGATCTTGACTGTGCCGGATTGCGCGGTTTGGGTGACAGAAACAGAGCATGCCGCGGAAGAACCTCCGGAGGTGACTGTCACGGTCTTGCTTCCGGTTGAGGCATATTTGGTGGCAAAGCTTGCCGCGGTTCCTGAAGCGGGAGTTCCTCCCGGAGCTGACCAGGAATATGACGATCCGCCGTTTGCGGTAAAGCTTGCCAGGGCGTTTAGAGCCACGTTTTGGGAGGCGGGAGAACAGGTAATTGGCACGCCAGGCTCGGGATTAATGGTCACGGTCACTGATTTGATGAAAGTTTCGCCTGCCCAGCCGGAACGGTAGCCGTAAAGCTCATAGCTGATCGTGCCGGTTGCGGGATCGCTGTCTTTCACAGTTCCTGCCGGGACATTGGTGGTGATATCAGTCCAGTTGATTCCGTTGCGTTTGATCCTGGCTGTGGTCGCGCCTGTGGTGGTGTAGTCTAAGACAACGTCGCATTTGAACGAGCCTGATTTGGTGCAGGTTGTGTTGCTTGAAGAGCCTGGGATGGTGGAACGGAGGGTGCCTGAGATGGGCGCAGCGCTGCTAGCCACCTGAACCGTAACATCGGCCGCGCTGATTCGCTTAAAGCCATTATCCTGACTAGGGCCACCGACTTGCATACTAAAAGTATATGTTCCAGTTTGGGTAAGATCCTCTGGCACTACCCAGTCGGTTTTATCCTCTGTGATCCAGGTTGCGTTATCCTTTCCGTTCCAGGAAGTGCTGCTGCCGTTCGGCCGAGTCATTGTAATTATCCGCTCGTTACTGGGAGTGGTATGCTCCGTATCCCAAGAAAGTTTAGCCCGGCTTCCAGAACTTAAGTTCGGCGTGCTTGTGCTAAAGCTTTTGATTTGCGCCCAGCGGCGGTACATTGTGAATTTGCCTTCAAAATCATTGTCATTGAATATGGTTCCTTCGACGCGGATACGGATGACTAAGTATCGATATTGGGCAGTGTCGGCTAAAGTTGCAAGGCTTATATCATCAAGTTGTTGATTCCCCGAATTTTGATCTTGAATAGTAGAACAATACCCACTCCCCATTGTTCCTGTGTTATTAATGCACCAGTATACATTTGGCGTTGGAAAGTCATTTTGGACATTAAGATAATCCGCTTTGTAAACTTGACCGAGGCCATTGTAAAAACTAAATGCTCTCTCACAATCCGCGGTTGCTCCTCCCACATGACAGCCGTAGTTAAAGGTATATGTTGATCCGCTTGGGGGAGACCAAGTAGGGCTTCCGACCTCATCGCCACCCCCGCTTACCGAAGCAGAAGTAAGTTTTGGCCAGAACAAAAAACTTCCGAAGATTAATAAAACTGTAAAAAATATTAAGTAAGCTGATTTTTGTTTCATCAAAATCGATTTTTATTATATATATTATAGCATAATATTAAATTTTAAGCAACAAAACAGGGCGCGTCGGCTGAATCGACACGCCCAAACCCTCATTGCGCTCATGCTGCCAGAGCTACGGCACTACCAGGACAGAGGTTGACTTCTCATCCCGTCCAAGGCCTTCCACCGTGCCGTTTGCAAGGTACATGCCAGGGTGCGACGTTTTGAACTTCCGTTTGGCTGATGTAATACCTTCAGCAACCGGTCCGGTAGCCGTGATACTCTCGACGATCGACCCATCCAAAGTGACGTCGATCGAAGTAGTTAAATCTCGCGGCGAATTGAGATTAAATGACATATACACCAGCAGGTTGGTTCCAACAGGGACTTCCCCCGAAAACGACCTTCCGGTCGATGACCCGTCGTCGATCCTGATGTCGAACACGGTGATGACAGGCGCGGTCGGGGTTGGCGATGGGCCAGTACCTCCGGGACCACCCTTGGACTTGCTGCAGGCGCTGATGCTGATCAGCGCCAGGACGAGGACGCCGATGATGCGGGCGACGCCGAATGACGACCTGATCAGGCTGCGCATGGCGCACCCTCCTTATTTTACCGGCTTAAGAGAGCCGATGTTGTTCACGTACGGTTTGTATTTTAAGTATATCATTCTATATCAGCATTTCAAAAAAGTCAATACCCCAAGCAAAACAAAAAAGGCCTTAACAGAGGCCTACTTAATAGTCGTCGATGGAATTTATAAAGACTTAAAAGTTTTGAGCACTTTTAGCATACCCTCATCCCAGGAATCTTTTTGCCAAGGAGAGATTTCAAAAAGATATTTCTGACCGTTGGCTTCAAGATACAAATGGGTAAATGTCTGATCTTGTTCTTGTTTATGGATAAAACGAAAAGTCTTGCCGCCAAGTTCCATAGTTTGGGCTTGATCCGTCAGTCCGCGTGCTTCCACGAAAAACATAGCAGGGTTTACCGTAAGGATCATTTTTAAATTATTACTCTGATCGGGTTCCGAGAATAAAGTGACAAAGCCCTTTTGGCTTCCAGTCTGGAAATTTTTGGGATGAACAAAACTTACTTTATTTTCCTCGTCCTTATAGACTTGAGTGTTTCGATCTTTTGTTAAAAAAAATAAAACCCCGGCTAAAAGCAGGAAAGTGATGATTACGGAGAAGTAAATTAGTTTTTGTTTCATCAAGATGAATTTTTATTGGTTATATTTTAAAACCGGTCTTATTAATCTTATTAAGAATCTATCAATTGCTTCCGCTTCTGTCAAATCAACTCTCAAAAGACCTATACTGACAAAAAATGCGATAGCCGGATTTGTCAATAAACAGATTATCGAAGAAGAAGCTCAATCAATAAATGTTTTTTAGTCCCGAGCATAATGCAAAGCAGGTCAAATAGAAAAATCTACGTATGCCTGTCGGCGACCGAAGACGCGCCGTAAGAATCCGGCTTAGTCTTGACCTCAAAGCCATTGCCGCGAATCATGCCGACTATTTCATGGAGCATTTGCTTGGTTTCCCCATTGGGGCCGATATCGACGTGGATGGAAAGATGAAAATCGTTGAAATTTTTCTGTTTACACTCGTTGATCAGCTGTTCTGCCAATTTCAGGGAAAACAACGCTTCCTGGAAAATTCTCTGCCTTAGTGTGTGGAGATTGGCCTCATGCCGCTTGGACCAGAAATAAATCCCGCCGCGGCTTTTGCGGTGAACCACGATGGCGGATACGAATTCCGCTTCCGCGTGCGAGTTGGCCATGGAATCAGTGCCAATAATTATTTCATATTCCAACCCCGGCTCCTGTTCAATATACGCCAATAACTTGTCAATGACATTTTGGAAGTCCAGTTTTCCGTATGTTTGGCTTTTAAACTCATTAAAAAACAGGCCTTCCTGCCGCTCTTGCTGCAAAATCTTTTCTTGTTTAAGCATGGGGGTATATTACTCCTTTAGTTTATCAACGTCCACTACCCGATCGTATCTACGGCCGTTGAACATGATTGTTGGAATTTTTTTAGTCTCAATCTCGTCCTCTACCAGCCTATTATTCGCGGCGATGATTTCTTTGACTTGTTCCGAATCAGCGGAAAGCCTGATGCTGACAACTTTATCAGCTGAATAGCCCATGTCAAAAAGCCACGATTCCAGTCTTTCACTGACCTGCTGTTCATTATCAACCAAATTAAACTCCTCCTGGAAAGTCAGCCCATTGGAATTTCTTTGCGTGAAGATTTTCTCCAAAATCTGCCAATCTGCCGGAGTTTGGGATGCCAAGGGTTGGAGCTTTACAGCTTCAAGGTAGGAGGCGACAAGATAAGAATGCGGAAATTTATAACCAGTGCCGGTTGTCTGATCCGAAATCGGGTAAGCTATGTAAGTTAAATTATACCGCTCCTCAAAACCCGCCTGCTTGATATTGCCGAAAAGCTGGGCGCAAAATTTGCACCCCGGGTCAATAATTTCCAAGGCGATTGGTTTTTGCTCATCAAACGGCTTGTAATAAGTATTCCTTTCATTGACATAATCAGCAGGATTCCAATTCTTAAATCTATTCGGGATATTGGAAACAGTTTCCCCGAAAGTCAGGGCGGTATCCTTGCCCCAAATCAAAATTTTGCCCTGCTTAAGCGAATCCCAAAACCCCGGTTTTGCGGAACCAATGGAGCATGTTTGTCCGCCAAAAGCGCAGGACTCGGCGTCATTCGGGTTGCATGTATCATAGACCAATAAACTTAAGCCGCTGTTTAAAACAACCAAAAAACTCCAGATCGTAAGCACGACAAAAACAAAAGCCAGGACATCAATCCACCTGTCGAAAGATTTTGCCAGACGCGGTTTTGTCAGAATAATTCTCGAAAGCAGCCTGGACTTCAGCTCTTCCTTAAAACCGATTTCGCAAGGCTTGAAAGTAATTCTTTTAACCACGCATTGCCAGGCTTTTTTGGCCAAGCTTCTGTAACTTGCCGAAAAAATCCCAAGGATGGCAAAAATAATAAACGCGGCGATGCAAAACATATTTAAACTTTGCTAAAAATACTTTTAAGAATTGCTGACAACGAGTCAACCTGTTCTTGAGAATTATGCAAACCAAGAGATATGCGCAAAAGCGGAGGGTATTGTTTGAGATTTTTAAGATAATAATGGCAACAAAAATAGCCGCTTCTGGCCATGGCATTCTGCGCGGATAGGAAAATAGCCAGACGATGGGCTTCAATTTTTTCTGAATAAAAACCCAAGACGGGACTGGCTTGCTTATTAATCAATTTAACTGGCAGCTGGCTTACTTGTTCAAAAAGGCTTTTGGACAGAACTTCACGGCTTTCCTTTGGCTTAAACGCGGCGATCCAATCCAAAGCCGCGCCAAAACCAATAATTTGGGCGAAGCTCTGCAAACCAGGCTCCAGCCTGCTGGCCAAGTCTTCTGTTGCCAGGACAAAATCATGTTCGAAAACATCATCCACCGTGCCTCCGCCAATAAATGAAAACTCCAATTTTTCAATCAATGATTTTTTTACCACCATTACGCCCAGGCTTGGGCCATAAAATTTATGGGCGGAGAAAAATAATCCGTCAAAATCCAGTTTATTAAGAATCTGCGGAGCATGGACAAAAGTTTGCGCCGCGTCAAACAAAACCAGGCCCCCCTGCTCGTGCGCGTCTTTGCAGATTTGGCCGGCGTTTCCAAGCATACGCCCGTCAATATTTGAGGTGGTATTTAAAATGACAACACTTTTTTCCAAATCTTTCTTTTCATAAATCAGGTTCCCTCGATCGTCCCGACTTAAAACCCTGGTGGGGATCCCGAGTCTTTTTCCGGCTGTTTGCGCTGGCAGAAAAACGGAATTATGCTCAATTTCAGAAGTAATAATCTGATCTGCGACAGACGACTTAAGCTGGCTTAAAATTAAATTAATGCCATATGTCGTATTCAGTGTAAACGCGACCACGTAATCTTTTCTCGATTTTTCCAGCGATTTTAAAACTTTCTCTTTGGTCTGCAAAATCTTTTCATCGACATTTATTCCCCAGTCGTATTTCACTCGTCCGCCACAAGCGTTGTATTCATGATAATACTGGCTCATTGCGTCAATAACCTGCTGCGGCCGAAGCGTCTGGCAGGAAGAGTCAAAATATAAAACACTTTTGTCCAAGTATTCGAAATCTTTCATACTCACATTATAGCAGAAAAGCAAAGGTTAGGGCCGGATCAAACTGCTGATCCGGCCCGGCAACCCAAGCCACGTGAGGCCAATCCTAATTGCTCTGGACTGACCGCGCGACTCGATGCAGATGATCCCAATATATCACGTTTTTGACCACGACTGGAAAAGCTCTAAGGTTACCAGAGGTCTTGATCAGGAGCTTCCAATAGCGCCAATTGGCCCCAGACCAGATCCCGATAAACCAAAGGCTCTTCACCACCGCGAGCAGCTCGTTCCACGATAAGTGAGTGCTTCGCGTTTTGGGCCGGTAGTTCTTGATCAGCGTCTCAATCCTTGCGAAATAACTCTTGGCGGAAAACAGCGCCAAAAGCAGTTCGCGGTGGCCCTTGACCAGCTTCTCAAGCCCCATTGTCGGTAAGAAATTTACCTGACCCGACGTGTTGTCGCCGTTTGCTTCAAGCAACAACCGTCCTTCCGCGCGCAGTCTATGCCACAGCCTGGTCCCGGGAATTGCCATAACTATCCCGACCATTGCCATAGGCACGCCAATTGCCTGGATGAACTCAAACTGGTCGCGGAAGATGGTTTCGGCTTTGTCATTGTCGAAACCGACCATGAACCCGCCCATCACATGCAACCCGCGCCGCTGAATCTTGATCACCGCCTCTCGCAGATCGCGGCTCGTGTTCTGGGTCTTGCCGGCTTCCTTCAGGCTGTCCATACATGGGGTCTCCAGTCCGAGGAAAACGTCGCCGAAGTTGGCAAGGCTCATAAGTCCCAATAGTTCGTCATCATCCGCCAGATTCACGCTGGCTTCGGTGAAAAACTTGAATGGGTATCGATGGCGCTTCTGCCATGCGACCAGCTCAACCAACATCTGCTTGACAGCGCGCTTGTTGCCAATGAAGTTGTCATCAACAACAAACACCGCTCCCCGATAGCCCAAGTCGAACAGCAACTGCAGCTCTGCCATCATCTGGCGAGGAGTTTTGACGCGCGGCACGCGGCCGTTCATGACCGTGATGTCGCAGAACTCGCAGTCATACGGACAACCGCGAGAATACTGCACGAGCATGGTGGCGTAGTCCTTCAACCGGATCAGCGCCCACATTGGAAGCGGCGTTGCGGTAATATCCGGCCGAAGGCCAGACGAATACTTATGCTTCGCGCTTCCGCTTGCCAAATCTTCCAAAAACAGCGGTAGCGTTACTTCTGCCTCGCCCAGGACCAAGTGGTCAACTTCGGGAAACTTTTCCGGCTCAGCGTTGAACAGCGGACCTCCGGCAACGACCGTTTTACCGAAAGCCTTACAGCGTTCAATTACAGCGAGAGCTGACGACTTCTGCACAATCATGGCGCTTACAAACACCATATCCGCCCACGCAAGCTGGCTATCGGTAATCGGCGCGACGTTCTCGTCGGCAAGCTTCTTGGCCCACTCCGTGGGCAATATCGAAGCGATCGTGAGCAAGCCCAGGGGTGGAAAAGCCGCCTTCCTCGATATATATCTCAGCGCGCCGCTGAAACTCCAAAATGTCGTCGTCGGGTATTTGGGGTATATCAAAAGAACATTCATCTGATTCTCCTCCTCTTTGTTCTCTCCAGTTCTTTTACTTTATACTCCCGTTTTCCTCTTGTCTAGAAAAAACAGCCTTTTTACGGCTGACTTAAATTAATAACTTATTCTTATTCGCTTATTCGTACGAATTAGACCAGGTATTAATTCGATTAGCGATTGAGAATCCAAACAGAATAATTCAAATACGCGGCAAAAGTGACCCAAAAAATGTATGGAATCAAAAGTGCGGCTGAAACTTTAGATACGCGGTAAAAGTTGATGATTGTGTAAAGTATCGCAAACCAGAGCGCGACGAGTTCAAAAAAAGCCAGACCAATTTGGTGGCGGCCAAAAAATATGTATGACCAGAGCGCGTTCAGGACCAATTGAATGACAAAGATCGCAATCAGGTTTTGCTTCTGCCAATCCCCTGTCCAAAGTTTTCCGGACCATTTATTCCAGGCTTTCTTTTTGGGAACCAAAAACTTATTCCTTACTTTCCATTTATTCTTCCAAACGAGGAAAATCGAAATACCCATAAGGATGTAAAGTGCTGTCCAAACAGGACCAAAAAGCCAAGCAGGAGGATTAAGACTAGGTTTGGTAAGAGCGACATACCAGCCAGGGATGGCTTCTGCTGTATACAAACTTCCTACCGCGCCAACGGACAGGCAGATAAGCACAAACAGAACCAAAATTAGTATTTGTTTCATATAGTTTCGTCTTCATTTCATTTTATCACAAGCTAAACAAGGACCAAAGTGCTTATTCGCTTATTCGTACGAAGTCGAACGAAAAGATAACCTGATCTCTTCAGCGATATTGCCAACTGATGCTCCCCTTTTTTGCTTAAGCACTTTGATAATCGCAAGCCTTCTTCGATTTGCTAAAGCTTTCAAAGTTACGAATTAGACCTTGAGCAAAGCCTTACCAAATCTGGTAAATCTCGCGCCTTCCGGTCATGTACATATCAGTATAGTGCTCCCACTGCTTGGCGACTTCCGGATCCACGTCCTGATCCATCTTGCCGGATTTGTAGTCTTCCATCATTTTGTCGAAATCAGCAAGACTGTCCATCTCGCTTTCTACAACGACAGTATTGTAATTACCGGTCAGGTCTGTCATAACCCTGCTTTTCCCCTTCATAAACGAGCCCTTCATTATCTTGGCAAACTTGGACGCCATGCCAGGCTTGCAAGTAAATATCTCACGAACTATTATCATAAACCTCCTAAGATTGTTTAATTAGACTAATCTTAAGAAGTAAAAAAAATTAACTCAATTGTAAACAAAAACGAAAGAGCTTCCACTGTTTTGATTTGACTGAAAACGACGTTTCGTCAACGGCGGGTTTGGATTAAATTCTATAAAACTCCAAAACTTATCAGTTTACTTTTCAAAGAATCAAAATCTTTCCAAACGATCCCTTGCATTCCCACCTCTTCAGCTCCTTTTACATTCTGCTGGGTATCATCAATAAAAATGCATCCCTGAGGAGAAACTTGAAGTTTTTGGCAGGCAAGATGATATATATTTGGCGCCGGCTTCTCAAGCTTCACTTCTGACGAGTTTATAAAGATTTCGAAAAATTGCGAAAAAGGATATTGCTTTTTGAAGTAAGGAATAGTAATGCTCGTGCCGTTATTAACTACGGCTAACTTATACTTCTGTCCAAGCCCAGGCAGGAGCTCTTGCCAGACTTCCTCCACCTGGCAAAATTTCCCCGTAACTCTTTCGGCGATTTCTTGAACACTAAAATTTTTAGTGATTTCATTTTGCTTCAGAGCATGAATGAAGTCATATGGATCCAGGATCCTATCACTTAACTCTTCCGCGATTTGGATTACTTCGTCAAACTTATAATTTGGCCGTTTCTTAAGCAATGGCCCGACCATGTCAAAAATTATTGCCTTAATCATAAACTACTCTCCTATTCGCGCGAATTAGAGATCGCTGAGAAGTGATTTCACAAACTGGGGTAGGTCTAATGCTAAGTAATAAAAAACAACCAGACTCCTTTGCTCTTTATCAAGCAAGTTTGCCCTGGCCAGAATATTCAGATGCTTGGAGGTTGCCTTAAACGACAATCTGATCTGTCCCGCAATTTCGCCCACCGAGGCTTCTTTCCGAGTCCTCAGAAATTTAATAATCGCCAAGCGCCGCCGGTTAGCCAAAGCCTTCAAAATTATTTCCTGCTGTTTCATAAAACCATTATACTATTATTCGCCTATTCGCGCGAATTAGAGAAGGTTATGCTTTTTGATTTTATCGGCAAGTTGATTTAGCTCTTCAAGATTTTTTTGAGGACCAAGTTGCGTGGAAATATATCCTTCGTATTTCTCAAAATACACTTTCTCTTTCGCCCAAATTTCTTCGAATTTCTCATCGATCCCATATAAAGGATAAAGCTTTATATGGGCATGATTAATCCCCATCCCCTCCATGACCATAGACACTCGTTTTACGTTCAATCCTTTTTCTAACAAACCAGCAACTTTTCTAGCGGCTAAAAATGAATCCGTATAATCCTGATCAGAGAAATCAAACATGTACGAATCAAAGTGTTTTTTGGTCAAAACCAAAGTCATTCCCTCGACATTTGGGTTAATATCAAGGATAGCCAAGAAATTTTCATCTTCCCAGATCTTTGCGGAATCAATCTCCCCACTGACAATTTTGCAAAATATACAGTCTTTCATAATTTTACTACAGGAGTTAATGCTTTTATAAGTTTTAATTTCTCAACTCGGGATAATTGCTTGATTCGGTATTCGGCCTTGGAAGCACTGGACCTGTTGCGGAATCTTTGGGTGAAAACCAACTTCACCGGCCTTCGGGCCTGCGTATATCTTGCTCCCAGCTTGGAAAGATTATGCTCCGAGACCCTGCGAGGCAAATCCGTCGTGATCCCAGTATAAAGCGTCTTATCCGAGCATTTGAGGATATAAAGATGGTACATGTTATTCGCCTATTCGAGCGAATTAGAGAAGGTTAACGGCTCATTGAGGGGTTTCGTTGAGCCGTTGGACAGGCATTATTTCCCGTTCACTGGATTCCCGATCGGGTCGGGAATGACAGAAGAATATGCTTTAATAATGCCACAGGAAAGGGAAAAAGTAAAAATAGGGGGCAGGGTTGAGGGTGAAGGGACATGATTCTTTATATTAGGATTATTTTGGGTTATACTAAAAGCACCATCAGTCACCACTTCTCGTTACTCGTTTCAGGAGGATTGTCATGCCTCGTTTCAAGGTCAAGGACGGCCAGTTCGTGAAGTCCAGCTACAGTCACCCGGGCGGCATCGTCACCAGATGTGTGTCGGTGGCCATCACCCGCAAGGGAGTCGCGGTCCGCGACACGAAGGACCCGTCCAAGAAGGACCCAATGGTACACGCGTGCCGAGTGGGATGCCTTCATCAAGGGCGTGAAGAACGGCGAGTTCGATCTCTGAGACGGACCGCGGTGAGCACCAGGGCGGCATTCTGCCGTCCCTGGTGCTCATTTTATATGTTTTAATAAATTACCGCTAACGAAAGCCTTGCCCACTCTTTTAGCTTTACTAAATCATCAATGATCTCCGGGGGGACTTCGTAATAGTTTTTTAAAATCTGCTTTGGGCTTGGGGCGAAGGGTTTACTGCCAAAGGCTTCGTAATCCTTTCTTGTTTGCTCGTTTGTTTTGAAAAACAGCTGGTCTTGGTAGATTATCGCAAAAAACTTTCCGTCCAAATATAAGCCGTAGGCGTCGAACATGCGGCGGCCCTTGATGTTAAGACTTGAAAGTTGCTCAAGAATGTAAGACTCAAAAGAAGACATAGAAAAAAACGGCTTCGCGCCGCCTTTTTATCTAAGAAATAGATACTTCCAGTTCGGCATCAAGCGCACGAGCAATTCTTTGTAAAAATTTAAGCGAGGGATTATAAGCCCCGCTCTCTAATCTTGAAATCAGGGGTTGTTTGGTTCCAATTTTCTTAGCCAACTCTTTCTGGGTCAATCCCTTTTTAAGGCGTCTTTCAATAACCATTTCTATAACGGCAAATTCAGGCTCGAGTTCTTTGTACGCCTTTTTAACAGCCTTGTTCTTAAGCAGTCGTGTTTTAAAACCTTTGTAATCCTTCATGCCAAGATTATAACTTATAAGTTATATCCCTGTCAAGGACCTAAATTTATCCAATGCTTTTTCCAGGTCTTTTTTGGGCATTTTTTGGGATTGTTTTATAAACCCAGAAAGCAAACAAGCGCTATTTTCGTGGAAACAGTAGAATATTCTGACTTCTTGCTGTCCTCTGATCCTCAGCAATTGTCCGCAATATTTTTGCTATCGTTTGCTTTTCAGGGGTAGAAATAAATTTTTAAACTTCGGTGTCTATTTTTATTTTCATAAAAATCCTATCCTTTAAAGTCAACCTGGTACTCGGGGATGCCGAGGGTTAGGCCGTATTCCCTAGCCTCTTGGTAAAGGTAAGGATTCGCGCGATCAACCTGGAAAATCTTGCCGTGAAAAATGATGTAGTGCCACTTATCGTTTTTGTAATCCGCGTACCAGTAATTTTTCTGCAAATCTTCAGAAAGCATACGGTTGATTTCCTCAACCTTGTCCTCATCAATTTCAACTTTGTGCAAAGTCCATTGCTTAAGCCAAGGCGTCTGGTGCCGATCAGTAATAGGCTCGACCTTAGTAGAAAGGATTTTGAGCAGGCCAAGCACTTCCTTATTCTCAAGGCTCTCCTCGATTATGGTTCCTAAATATGGCATAAAAAAGACGGCTTTCTGGAACGTCGAACGTCCCGAGCCGCCTATTTTAAAATTTTAATTTAATCCGATTCTACCTGTCCCAAATGACGAATGTATAGACTTTTTTTCCTCGGCCCAAATCTTTTTCGTGCAGAGAATTTTTGCCGTCTTTATCCTTCTTAAGAACCCTGCCCCAGCTATCCGGGTCGTCCGTGACTTCATCCTTGGCCCTCGACGAAGAAATAGACGAGCTGACAGTGTTGATGCTGTCCAAATGCGAATAAATTAACGAGAGCTGATCGTAGTCGTGCTGGTTTGGCTGCTGATTGGTGGAAGGATCATTGGTATAATCCATGCAAGTGCCAAGATTAGGATTGGTAAAGTCTTCATCCTGATGATTCAAACCAAAAGTATGCCCGATCTCCTGGCACATTACAAACTGTTTCCAAGCCAGCGTATTGTACTTTGGGGTATTAAAGTAAGTATCATTAAGCTTGACAGTGCCTTGAACAATATGGCTTCCTGAAACCCAAACTGACGCAACCCCCAGCCAGCCATTTTTGCCATATTTGCTGTTGCAAACTTCAACTCTGCCTGTTCTGGCACGGCAATTCCTTGGAGTAGTAGTGCCTGTGACGACTGACGTGTCTAAAACCTCGGAAACACTCCAATCAGTTGAGGCTGCGGCCAGGCGCGCGTCCCAATTCAAGGAAACGTTATCCCCAAGTTTTAAAGTAAACGGACTTACAGTACGTCCCCAGTGATAATTTCCCCAAGAATGGGAGGCGGATACAGAAAAAGCGCCTGCGAAAAATAAAGAAATGACCGCAATGAGCGCTACAAAACGTGTAAATATATACATAAGTATATACAATTGTATTTTCTTTAAATTGAAATGTCAAATCTGCGGCGAAATTTTTAATCAATTATCTACTTATATCTACTTACGGGATCAAATTTTTGCGAATAAAAAAAGGCTGCCGGCAAACGTTCCGGCAACCTTCTGTGTCGTGCCCGCTGTTACCTGACGAGTTGGATCTGCACAAAGACTAGATCAACAACCTCTTCAGGCGTCAGCTGGGTTGTGTCAACGCGGATTACCCGCTGGGTGTCGGATAGGGCATTTTCGTATCCCTGTCGGACGAGATGGAATCTTCCTAGCATCCTGACGTCGCCTGGCGACATCTCCCGTTTCGCCATGCGTTCCCGTTGGACTTCTGGCGATACCGTGAGATAGACAGTGGCGTCAGGCATGACGATGTTCCCGAAATCCCGAATGTCAGCCGCAACCCCCATGACGCGGTGGTATACGACGGTGGTCATCCAGTACCGATCGAGGACAACGTTTTGGAACTTCGAAACCTCGCGTATTTCGGCGGAAGCCTGCTGAACGACTCCGACGAAGTACCTGTAGTGGTCTTGGTCAGTGGCGCTGGCATTGATGCGGTTCTGTTCCTCCCGCATGTGTTCTGGCGGCGTTTTGTAAAGAATCGCGCCGAGCCTTCGAGCAAGCCGTGGACAAACCTCACCCTTGCCGGCAAAGTCGATGCCCTCAACAGCGAGAATCATACCACCTCCACTGGCATCCTGATCCGCTCAAGGGTGACTTGCTTCCGTTTCCCGCCAACATCGATCTTGACGCTGTGCCCCTCCTCCTTGCCGATAAACGGCTGGATAAGAGGGGCCAAATAGCTGATCACGGGGGGGCTTGCAGTTGGCTCAGAATCTTCGAACCCGCCAACCAGATACTCTCTCAGCTCGCCCTCGATACTCACCAGGGCCATATGCCCGATCCGCAGCTTGTCAGTGCTTTCAGGCGGCTGATCGATCACCACCATCTGCCCGATTTTCCGATTGACCTCGGCAATCTGGGCATTGATCATATCCTCGTCGCGCATGAGCTGCTCGAACGTGAAGTTGTCGTGCCAGACGTTGCCGCCGACTTCCGCGGCTTCGCCCTTCTGGCCCTGAGTCGCCTTCAGCTTATCCATAAGGTCGAGCTTCCGTCGATAGATCCTATCCGCGCCCTTGCGGGTAAAATACAGCTTTGACACTTGGTTCCTCCTATCGCAACCCTTTGAAAAAAAGCGGTCAATCGTTTCTGACTGGCCGCTCATCCTAACACAAGCAAAGATTCTAGTCAATGCTGCACTTGCAGTTGGGATTGTAATTTCCTTAATGTTTCAATGTTAAAAAATTCAACTGCTCTCGGCGATTTAATTATAGCGTCCAATGATTCAAAAGCCTGCTGTTTTGTCTGTTTTCTTAAAGCCAAAATCTGTTTACCGTCTTCTTCTGGACTATCGATAACTTGCCTTAAATATCTGTTGTAATAATCTCGAGGAGCCACTGCGACATCTTCAATGCCAGACGGCAGTAGAATGGCGGCAGATTTTTTGCCAGCCTGAATAGACATCTGAAATAAATCGGTAAAATTTCCATATAAATAATGCTCCAAGCCCTCTCGTTCTTTCCACCCATTTATCAATCCTTGAAAACTTTTTGCGCTCCCGTCTTCTTGATTTAAACTAGCGAAAAAATCTTCCAAAGATTCATCAAAAAGCCGGTCGAAATCATCTGAATCGCCGCGGTAAACATCTCCATCATTGGAAGTATGTTTTTCGAAACGGCTTAAGTCAAGCTTATTACTGAGAGCATCCGAAACTGTAAATGTTACGGCTTTTAGTCCCGCGCTTTGGTCAATCCAATCCGCTCTTATCAAATTAATTCCGTATTCATTGCTTTTAACATTCAAAAAATAGTCTCTCAGCATTAAATAATGCCTTTGAAGTTCTCGATGCAATCCGGCAGGGGCTGTTAGAGAAAAGTCTTGTCCATTTTCCTCGACTTTAAACTTATCCTTCTCATAAACCTTTGGTTCCGCGTTCAAAAACGCTTCTAAAAACCAGTTAGCAAACAGTTGCCAAGATCTTTTCTTATAATTAACTTTTTTATTGTTCCCGATTCCTTCACGCGGAGCCAAGACATCCCTGTATCCAACAACTCCTCCTGGCAAAAGAACTCTATTTAATTCCTGCAAAGTTTGCTCAATTGCCGGGCGGCCATATAAAATTGATGCTTCTTTTTTGTTTCCTGCTTTTGTGCCGTAAGAGCTGATTTCATGGAATATAGCCGATGCATTTACAGCGCTTAAAGAATTGTCCTCGAAAGGAAGATTTCCCGCATCAGCGGCCAATGATTCGACATTCGTTTCCTTTTTTAAAGACGCAGCTAAGCTGGGGATAATATCTACAGCGATTAGCTCTAAATTATCGATGCCGGCTGTATCTTGTTTTAATCTCCTTAAAGATTCTCCCCCGCCCGTGCCAAGCTCAACAATTATCATCTTGCCTTTGATATTTGTGGGCAGTTTGCCGCTTGCTATGGCATTACCTAAAATCTCTGTCTTTTCCTCCGAATTATTTCTTATTTGGGCCAGATAATCCCCTGATTCCTTTCCGTGATTTAACATATATTTTAATTACTCAAATTTATCAAACGTAAACCATTTCATGTTGCCAACAGGAATATTATACTTGTTTTCGATAATGATTCTAGCGTTTTCAAAAACAACTTCATTCCAATCAAGATCGAGTTGACTGGCAGCAGCTTTCAAATCTTCTTCGCTCTCCCCTTCCAATTCTACATATGTTGGTATCCTTGGCCATCTATCTATCTCAATAAGGACTCTTCCCAGCTTAAAAGTGTGCCTTAATTTTTGCTGATGGCGATAAGCCATAAATCCAAGCCGTTCCAAAAAGTGTTCAGCCTTAACCATGTCTGAAACCTCAAACTCTATCTCCTCTGTCCCATCGGCTGTTTCAGATGCGTGATTCTTGTATGTTAAAAAGGCTTGATTTTTTTGCTTTCTTAAACGCACAAATTTTTTATCGTCCTGCCACCGAAGTCCTTTGTCATAAAAAATTATCTCCTCCAGCAAATCCTCTCCCAAATCCTGCGCTCCCAAATCAGCCAACTTTTTAAGAAAAGGGCCTTTGTCGATTTCCAAAAAACGGACTTCTACTTCCTTGTGGTGTTTGTTCATATTCTTCTTAATCAAATCTAGGCAATAACATTTTGCCACTTTTATTCATTAAAAGCAAAAGAGTCCGAAAAGAAACTTTTGACTAGACTAGACTTAGAGATTACAATTTTGCCAGGCGAGTGTTGCCTGCCGTCAGAGTTTTGGGTCAAGCGGAGGACGAAAAACCCCGCACGAGGACCCGGTCAAAACCTCAATATGGGGATGAGGAGTGTCGTGGAACCGGGGCACCTGTTTAGGTGGAAACTCATCCAACTCCCTGACGGCTTTTTCTTTTTATTTTTTTGTTTCCCAAAGCCCCATGGACTGCATTTGTGCTAAAATCGTATTCATCCCTTGATTATAGAAAGGTAGAATATTTCTATAATCAACAAGGAGGGAACATGCCACTGATTCCCAGCTGGCCGTTTTGGACGCTTTCACTGACCGCAGGAGCGGTGTTCGGTTTCTGTTCAGCGATGATACATCATCCCATGTCCAATCTACGGAATAACCTCCTGCTTGGACGTCGACAGCTCAGCTCTGTGATCGTGGCAGTCCTGCTGACAGCCGGAAGTTTGGAAGGCTACCTAATCTTCGCGGCAAGTTCTAGGCTGACCCAACCCATGATCCTTGCGGCAATCGCCGCCACGGTTATCGCGTCCTGGCTCACAGGAGTTCTTATGAACCGTAAGGCATGAGGAATTTCTAATTCAAAAAGGTCAGTGCACGATTTGTAAACAGCGCGGAACCTGTTCCGCGCTGTTCTTGTTTACTTTATCAACTTTTTTTCGACATTAATCGAATGCCCCGACAAAGTTATTTCAAATTGCTGGCTGGGGCGGTAGGATTCGAACCTACGAATGGGGGCTCCAAAGGCCCCTGCCTTACCACTTGGCTACGCCCCACCCAGCAACCGAAAATCATTTGAATTTTACTACTCCCCAATCAATAACAAAAATCTATTTTTCCACTTCCCCGCCTAGGATTTTAAGCGCTGATTCCACGGGACTGCTCGCGTGCTCAATGTCTTTTGCAAGAACTGGCTTAACCATAACCTTTATGCCTGTAATTTCCTCAATCGCCTGGTCAATCACTATCCTGTTCTTGCGCTGGGCTATGGCGTCCTGATGGAACTTATAAGGAAACAGCAGGATCAATTCATTGCCTTCCAACGATTTAATGTTTGCCAGCTTCATGCTTGAGATAAGCGAATGGTTGTAGTCTTTGATTTTTTCAAGAACTTGCGGCCAGGCTTGCTTGATTTTCTCAAAATTTGATTGGTTGTCTAATGTCTGAATCTTCGCGAAATCCTGACGGAAGTCAGGATCTTTTTTTTGAGATTCTAAAACAAGTTCAGCATGTTCAGAATGACGAGGATTTATTTTTTTACTTTCTCCTGTTATCTCTACCACGGCCAGCTCCAGAGGCAGGCTCTGGACAGGGCTCGTCTTGAAATCATTGGCGGCTTTCTGGAAAACCTCGATAATTTGCCTTAATCGCTGCAGCGAAATTTGGGAAGCAATCTGTTCCAGCGATTGTTTGGTATGGTCCGTAAGGTCGCTTGAAGAAAAACTTCCCAGCTTCAAAAGCAAGACCCTGCGCAAGTACTCAAGAAAATCTTTCAAAAACTGGTATAAATCCACCCCGCCATAAACCAGTTTGTTCACAAAATCCAAACCCGCCTTGCTGTCGTTGTTTGAAAGGATGCCAAGAAATTCATTCACTGTCGCAGCACTGGTCAGTCCCAGCACCTGCTCAACCAAATCAGTGCTGATTTGGTTTGAACTGAAGCTTAATATCTGGTCAAGAAGCGACAAGCCGTCCCGGAAACTCCCATCCGCGGCCTGGGCAATCATAACCAAGGCCTCGTCGTCTGCTTTCGCCGAGAGGTCCGCTAGGACTTTCCTAAGCAATTCCACGAGATCTTTGAGAGTAACTTTTTTGAAATCAAATCTTTGCGTGCGCGAGATAATGGTAGCCGGAACCTTGTGAACTTCCGTCGTGGCAAGAATAAAAATCGCGTGCTTGGGCGGCTCTTCCAAAGTCTTAAGCAGGGCGTTGAAAGCGCCTTTGGAAAGCATGTGGACCTCGTCAATGATAATGACTTTGTATGAAGCGCTGGTCGGGGAAAATTTGAGATGATCAATGATTTCCCGGATGTTGTCCACTCCCGTATGGGAAGCCGCGTCAATTTCGAGCAGGTCGAGGGAGGAGGAGGCTTGAAACGATTTGCAAATCTCGCACTCGTTGCAAGGTTCGCCCGTCCGCCACGGCTCGTTTTCAGCTCCTGTTCGAGGCGTGCCGGGCGGGCCATTTTTTCCAACAGGACAATTGACCGCGCGCGCAAAAATCCTGGCTATTGTTGTTTTGCCCACGCCCCGAGGGCCGGTGAACAAATAAGCGTGCCCGGGCTTTTGGGCCGAGACCGCGTTAGCCAGCGTAGTTTTCACATGCTCCTGATTGATCACTTCCGCGAATTTCTGCGGGCGATATTTGCGATAGAGAACAAGGTTAGACATGACGGAGAGTTTATAAAGTTAAAAAGTAAAAAGTTATAAAGTAAGTTATCAATTTCAAGTTATCCCATTTTAGCATAAAAAACAAGGGTACTAAACCCTTATTGCTTTACAAACTTTAAAAACTTTATAACTTTATAAACTACTTCTTGAACACAAAAAGCTTATAACCTATAAAGTTCCAAATCAAGCTTGCGCCAGTTGCCGCGATTTTGGCAACGTTAACCCAGAGGGTTTGCGACAGCCCGAACATCGGGTCTATATTTGTTGATCCTATCCTGACAATGGCCGTGTTAATTAGCGCTCCAATGACGCTGATGACAAGAAAACTGGTAAACTTCTTTGCCGTATCCCCGCTGGCCTGATCCTTAAACGCCCAGCGCTTATTCAAGACATAACTGTTGATTACGGCAACGGTAAACGAAACAACGTTCAACGGAATCAAGCCGTTCCCTTCCCGAATCCCGGTAAGCGCCATCAGCAGGTTTAAGATCAAAAAATCAATGCCGGTATTGATGCCGCCAATAATAGCGAAGCGCAAAAATTGAGCGATAAGCAAGCTAACTTTAGGTTTTATATCTGCTTCCACTGGTATTATCGCTTTCTACGAACTTACGAATATTTTACGAAATTACGAACAGTACCAACCCTAATTTCGTAGATTATAGCTCTTCCAATTCTGTCTCGTCGCTTGATCTTTTAACCACGCCGCCTTCCTCAGACGCGCCCTTCTTGATCACGTTTTCAACCGCGGCCCACGTGGCGTCGGTGTCTTTTGGCAAAACCAGCGTGACTTCGTCTCCTGATTCCGCTTTAAAATAAGTCAGGCTTGCCAACAAAACTTTGTAAGTTTTACCCTCGCCAACAACCCTATATTCGCCTTTTTGATCCTGGGTAAGCACTCCCAAAACCTTTTTCCTCTCGACCGGGCCGATTTGCTTGTAAATAAACGAGCCGTCCTCGGCTATTGTCAGCTTGAGCACGTCGCCTTCCACGAGTTTGCTCTTGGAAGCGTAGTTGGCCGGAACCGGGTATTGCTTGCCGTCCGGGCCGATCATGTTTTGGCCGTCAAACACGCCTTCTATAATTTTTCCGCCTTCGGAAACAGTGAGGACCTGGGCTTTCCTGGCCGCGTCAGCGGACGGAGAAGGCGCCCCTCCCAGCATCTCGCGAAGCAGTTGTTTGGCTGATTGGATATTTTTTTCAGCGGACTCGATCATTTGGGCGATTACCGCCAGGTTTGTGAGGTTGTCCATATTGGTTTATATTTTGCTAACTAATATTAGCAATTATCCACAAGGGATCAATCGGTAAATTAACTAATTTGATATTTGTTTCTTGCTGTTTTTAACTTAAAACTATAATAGCAGAAGAATGGAAAATTTGCAATTGCTAATTTTTGTCATCGTCGGAAATCAAATTTTTGACCCAGGCAACAAAAACCTGCAACCCGTGCAGGAAGCTGCCGTCTGAGGGCTCTTCCAAAAGTTCAGCCCCTCGGATCAAGTCATCCTCAACTTCGGATTTTGACTCTAAAGATCGCCCGGCCTGCGCCTCACCTTTTTCCAGTTCTAAACTTTCATTGGGATTCATCCCGTTAGAAATTGCACTTAGTTAATTTTTTCCGCATATTTATAATCATCGCTTTAAAGTATAATATATTCACTAAATCCGCTACTCAATATTTCTAACGGGATTCATTATTTTTTCTCCTTTAAGAATTGGCTAAACTTGGGAAACAGCTGGCAAAGCCTTGATGTGTCAGCGCTTTCTTTAACAGCTTCCGAAAGCAGGCCAACCGCTTGCGGCATGTCGTTGACAAGATTCAAAATCACAAAATCCCTCACAGCCTGCTCCATAGAGGAGCGCTTGGTTTCCTCCACGTAAAAGAAAGTCCTCTTTTCCAATCCTAATAGTTCTTCAAAATCTTTGGACAGTTCCGAGACAAGGCGCAGGAAATCCTCTTCAGACTCGACCAGGTTGATGTTGTCCAAAACTTTCTGGCCAATCTCACAGGCGCGCCGCAGACTGATCTTATGCACCCTTAGCTGTTCGGCAAGAAAAAAGCAGACTAATTTAGCATACTCTTCTTTTTTGTCCTTGGTTGGGTCTAAATTAGCCATAAAGATAGTTCAAAAGGCAAAAATCAAAAGTCAAAAGTATAAGTTAAAAGTAAAAAGTCTAATGCGGCGGTTCGCTTTTGAATTTTGCCTTAAAATTTTGCATTTTGCCTTTTAACTTTTGACTTGGCTAAAAAGTTCTTTCAGTACTAATTGGCCCAGTAACAGCCGGCGCTCCGAGTCTGGTGCGATCCAAAATCTCCCGCTCAACATCTTTTTTCGGCCTGCCAAATTTGAGCCTGGACAAATTGCGCACGATCCCTGCCAGTTCCAAACTGCCCCCGGGAGGCTTGGGATAAGTCTGCATATTAAACGGCCTCGAGGCTGTTCCTTTCACCATAAGCTTCACATAAGCGTTGTACCGCTCGATATTCACCAAATCAAATTCATTAAACACCGGAGCAAATTCTTTGGCCATGATTTCGGCATCCTCAACACCGATCCGGAAGCAGATCATACTGCCGGCATTGCCGAATACCGCGTCGCGCATCCTTGAGTCCATTGCCGAACTGCCTTCTTTTTCCACGCTTAGCTGGGACAAAAACTGGTGGGCCATGATCAGGTTTAGCCGGTACTTTCTTGCCTCGGACAAAATCGTGGCAAAACTGTCAGTGACAAAATTCTGGAACTCATCCACATACAGGTAGAAGTCGCGGCGGTTTTCTTCCGGAATGTCGGAGCGGGACAAAGCCGCCATCTGAAGTTTGGAGACTATAATCAGGCCAAGCAGCTTGGCATTGACCTCGCCGGTTTTTCCTTTTGACAAATTGATCAGCAGGATTTTGCCCTGATCCATCACCTCCCTGAAATCAAACGAACTTGTCGGCTGGCCGATAATGTTTCTCATCATTTCGTTTTCCACAAACCTGCCGACTTTGGAAATCAGGTACCCCAGCATTTCAGATTTGTGAAAGTCCGAAGTTTTGGCCATTTCTTTTTCCCAAAACGAGCGGACAATCGGATCTTTGACCTTGGACAGCTTGTATTTCTGAAAATCCGTGTCAGTGAACATCCTCGGGATGTCCGCGATCGTGCCGGGATACTGTTTGTCTTCCATCAGTGTAAGCATGACATTGCGCATATTATGCTCAAACATAGGCCCGATCATTTCCGGCGGAAACAGCTTGTAGAAAATCGCGATCATTTCCTGGATCGCAAAATCTTTTTGTTCCGGACCCTTGACCTGGAGCATATTTAATCCAACCGGCCGCTCGGTGTCAAACGGCTCAAACAAAATCACGTCGTCGGCCCGCTCTTTGGGAATGTATTGCAGAACATCTTCCACAAAATCGCCGTGCGGATCCACGATGCATAACCCTTCGCCGTTGCGGATATCCTGAATCGCCATGTTTTTCATAAGTTCCGTTTTGCCAGTGCCCGTGCGCCCGATGATGTATTTGTGCCTTCTCCTGTCATCCGCCTGAATGAAAATTTTGGTCTCAACCCCTCGGTAAACGCTTCGACCCAATAGCATGCCGGAGTCCGGCAGGGTTGGGGGCGGAGCCGCTTTTTTCGCGTGCAACCATTTAATATTCGGAGTTTCGGTAAATTTGGTCGGCGGATGCCAGATGCTTGAAAGCTCTTCGGTGTTCAAAATCGCGGAAGTGTTGCGGAAAACCCGAAAAATGTAATCAACGATAATCTTATTAGTTTTCCGTTTAATCACGCGCAGGCCGTTGAACGGGGGCATGGAGTACTGCATAAACGACGCCATGATGCTGCGAATATTGGTGTCGGCCGCTTCCTGCGAAGTGCTTGAAGTTACAACGCGCAAATTGAATTTGTACCCGGGCCGTGACGCTTTTTCCTCAAACCTCTTTACCATCTCCTGCTGCATGGGAGTTAAGTGTATGGGTTTATACATCCCGGAGGGATCGTAGTGCCCCGGCTGCATTTGAGGTTTGTTTTTTTCAAAAAACAATTCGTTGAACGCCATGCCGGTCCACTTGAACAACCCGTTGAAAAATTTTTCAAGCGGTGATGCCGTTACGAGCCCGGGATTACGGCCCTGCTGGATTTCAAGCGCGTATCTTCTGGGCTTGCTTTGCCAGCCTACTTGAGCCGGACTGATCAGAAGCTGAATTGCCGCCCCTTCGCCTTGGCCAAGCTTGGAAAGGCTGTTGGTTAAGGAGTTGATCGGATCCGACTCCATATTTTTGTAAGTGCGCAAGGGAAAAACATATTTTTTTTGCAAAGTTAATTCAGCCGCGGCCACAAAAGATTCGGAAGTAAAAATATTATAAGGCTTCACCTGGTCGATCTGGGCTTTGGGATATTGCGCGTGAAGCTGTTTTTCGACCAAAGATTGCAGTCTTTTCGGCACATTCAGAAAAAAAGAAATTTTCTTGCCGACCGCGCCCATTTCCAGGCTTATATAATCATTGATCCCAAAAATGGACTTGACGTTATAATCCTGGGACGCCTGCATGATAGTGGCAAAAAACTGTTCGGCGATGCCAATCATTTCTTTTTCCTGTTTTTGCGGATCCTTTTCCGCGTCCGCGTTTTCTTTGGGCACGGAAACTTCCAAAAAAACAGAATCCAGAATTCTGGGGCCCCAGCTCTTCTTTCTCAGATTTTCCGAAATCAGGAAATACAAAAGCAATCCTGTCAGCCCTAAAATGGCTATTAGGATCAGCCAAAAAACTACAAATGTTCCGTTTAACAAGTCCACTTTTGTTTTAGATAATGTTTTACCATTTCGAGCGCGAAGCGCGAGAAATCTCGGTGTTAACTTATTTGATTATATAAATCTTGCCATGATGTAAACATAAAACATAGTTTAAACACCGGGATCTCTCACTTCGTTCGAGATGGAATAAATAGTGTTCTTTAGGCTGATTTTTTTTGTTCTTCTGTTTCGTCTCCTTCAACATTTGAACCCAAAAAGTCCACAGCATTGCTATAGTCATCACCCAATTGAGCCATTACTTCGTCCAAGCTTCGGCCCTGCTGCAAAAACAAATTAGCCTTGTTACGAACCGCTCTGTCCGTAAGCTTTTCTGCTTCGGCTTTTTTGGCCGGTTGATTAAGCCGCTCCTTAATATCAGGAAAATTCACAACTTCACTTGGAATTTCTGGTTTAACATCGGGCGCGCGAAAACCAGGCGCTGTCTTCTCTTTTTCTGACAGCACTTCCCCGGCCTGTTCCCGGGCTTGTTCCTGCTGGGCCAATCTGGCTCTTTGTTCTTCAGTCAATTCTTGCATAACGGATGATTATATATTAATTCCCGGGTCCGGTCAAGGATAATTATTCTTTAAGGATATCTTGGACTCTTCCTGCCAATTCCCGCTTAATTTTAAGCACTTCCTCACCAATCCAATCCGGGAAGCTGGGGGCGTTCCTCTGCATGAACTCCTGGATCCTTTGTTGGTTCTGTTCTGTGAGCAGGTTTTCGAACTGTTTTCCTTGCTCTTCTGAAAGCGATTCCATCAGGCGCAGAGTCAGGCGTTTCTGCGCGAGATCGACAATTTTCTCGACTATCAAAATTTTCTGCTCATCAGGCAAAGATTCGATCCCTAAAAGCTTAATTATATTTTCCTGCGCACCTTGCGGTAAATTCATATTGCGATTAATTAATTCTCAAATTTGCGCTTCAGCGCGATTTTTGTGATTATAGCGTGCATCTTATCCGAATTATTAAACTCAACCCCGGCCCGCAACTGTGAAAAACTTTTCCCGAATTCGGAATATTTCTCGCCGAATGACCCAGGCGCTTTGAGTCTTCCTGAAAACTGGTCAAATGTCAGATCTTTTATTTTATTCAGGCTTCGAGCGGACAAATGCAAGTTTTTTTCCAAAAACTCTTTATAGCCATCGCCAAGGATAACATGGAGGGCTTCAGAAGTGTTAATTTTCGCTCCAACCATTGCAAAATCCCTTGCCTTTTCTATTGTAAGCGCTTCGTGCGCGGCTTTCAGAGCTTCAGTTGATTTCGGCCCAATCGCCTCAACTGGATGTAAATACCCCCTTATCGGACGGGTCTTTAATGGATCTTCAGTTACGTCCAAGATATCCTGAATATCTTGTTGTGGATTCTCTGGAGGAAAATCTACAGCAGAAGGCGGCTTTGTTTCTTGGACAATATCGCTGGTCTTTGAAGCGACAGTCGCGCTCTCATTTAAAGTTTCATGAGGTGGAATAAATTTGACAGGATTTATTTCCAATTGCCCGTCCGCGGCAATATGAATCTTCGCCCCCAGGATTTCGTTCAGGTCTTTTGTATTGCCTCCGACAGTAAACCCGCGCTCCTTCGCATAATCCAAAACATATTTATGAACCAGCCCTGAATCGTCGCCGCTGTAACCCGGGTATTCTGATTTTAATTTCGCAATCATCTTTGCGTATATTTGGGGGTCTGTTTCCTTTAGATCAAGGACGGCTCCCTCTATCCCACGCCTGCCAGCCGAAAGCATTGCCTCTCCCTTTGCGGTTGTTTCCAAGGTTGCCCCAGTCGCCTTCCCATGGTGCATGATTTCCGCGTTCTTCGGAGTCTCTACAGCCTTTGGAGATACTTCTTGCCCGACAGCCGGATGATCAGCAAGCCCTGTGGTTTTTGGCGCTGCCTGCTCAAACGGCTTGTACCCTTCGGTCAAATCAGCATTCTGCTGATAAACAAGTGGTTTAAGAGGCTTGAGAGGTGCCTGTTCTGCCATAATCGGGCCAGGCATATTCGTTTCGGGGACAGAAGGTGCTGAAGGAAGCTCTTTATCGCTTAAATTGATATCCGAAGTATGCATAATCCCGCGAGGCGGCCGCATATCTTTTGGAATTGCCGTCTTATTGCCAAACAATTCCGCAAGCAGGCCAGATCCTACAATAGTGCCAACACCAATACCAACAAAATTGGCTATCCCCCTGTTAACCCGTTCGTTATATTTGCCGTTCTTTAGTAAAGATTCCGCGCGCTGAGTTTCTTCTGCTAAATACTGGTCAACCATTTTTTGGAATTCTCCTGGTTTTTCTCTGGTTAAAACTGAAATCTCCAAGGATCTCAACATCTCATAAAGCTGCTCCAGTCTTGGATCATTAGCTCTGTATTCTAAGGGTTCATCGTGTAATTCTTCGCGGACAGCTTCTATCTGATCCCAAATGGAATTATATCTTGCTTTATCCTGCTCATTCAAACTTGAATAAACTCCTTGGCTTTGATCAACCGATAGACTTAATTTTACGCTTTTCTTTAATTCTTTTTGTTTCCTCACTAATTCCAAATATAATTGGTCCTTTTCAAGATCAGCTCCAGAAAGTCCATCAAGGGCGGCTCTGGCATAAAAATCGCTAACCAATCTATCCACCTGTTCGGCAAATTGGGCGTTGTCCAAACGTTTCTTCAAAGTATTTCTGTCCATTTTATTCAAACCAGCAAGCAGTAGCTCTCTTGAACCAACTCCGCTGCCAATTCCTGATAATAACCTTCTCCCTACAATCGCTCCCCAGCCGATTGCTGATCCTGCGCCAAATCCAACTGCTACCCCCAATAAACCGGCGCTTACCGCTGTCCTCACGTTTATCATTCTCAGCGCTCCCCGTTTAAAGCGGCCTTCAACTCTTACTCCGTGTTCTTCCAGCTTGCTAAGTAAATTGTAATTGCCCAGTCCCTTATACCAATCCAAGGCTCTCTTGCCAACGCTCCGGTCCCCCTTGGTCAATTCAAGCCGTGCCAAGACAAGCTTATGAGTTTCGGCATCAAGCCGACCAATATCATGCGAAACATATTCAGCCAAAGCTTTTTTATATTCATCTTCCGCCTCGGTGTGCGCTGTGGCAACAGTATCTTTTGAGGAACGCGATAAAAATTCTTTAAGCCTGCCCTTAATTCCTTGGGTAGCTTCTAAATCTTTTTTTGCTTTTATAAAATCAATCCGCAGCTCGTCCAAAGACTTTGCCGACGCTGATGCTTCCGGCGCAATTTCTTCAATCCGCGCTTCAGCCGGCATATCAACCCTTGGAGACTCATCCGCCACCGCGGAAGGACCCTCTTCAGGAGGTTTGGCCTGTCCATCTAGACGCGCTTGCGCCGCTCTTAATTTGTCTCTTAACCGTTCGGCGTTTCCCATTATTCTTTGATTAATTCTAAGTTGCCTTCCCTTATCCTAATGGAAGAAAGTTTGCCGTAAGATGATTCAAAAAATCTTTTTACTTCCAGTGGCAGTCTTGTCAGAGCATTTTTTATTCTTCCTTGCGCCAAAAAACTGGCTCTTGATTGAATATGGCTGAAGTCCAGATTATTTTCATTATTCCGGATTTCGCCCTGCAATTTAATCTTAAATCCGGAATAAACGAACTGGGCGTCAACTGAAGCCTTGTCTTTGCTGGAAGTCAGTTCAAAATTTTCAATCCTCGCAGCGCCTCCAATCCCGGCCATAATCAACCTTTTCAACTCATCCATTGGAACAATTATTTTCT
Organism: Candidatus Doudnabacteria bacterium; assembly: GCA_016199215.1. Taxonomy (GTDB): domain Bacteria; phylum Patescibacteriota; class Doudnabacteria; order UBA920; family O2-02-FULL-48-8; genus JACQPC01. The sequence goes on from JACQHB010000006.1 coordinate 27,287, forward strand.
TTTCCAGACTTTTTTCAAGAAAATCTTTCAGGACTTCTGCGGGGTTGTCAACATTAAAAGCAACCATGCCATCCGAATATATCAAATCCGCGTTATTTGGCTGGAAATATTTTCCCCTCAATTTTTCCGGCGGAAACTGGGGCAGGACTTGCTCCAGGAGTTTTGCGCCTTTTTCGTTATCCGACGCGGAACTTCGTGGCGCCTCAATTATCTTGATCCCGTAACTATGTTCAAGTTGCGCAAATATTCCCCTTGCCCGCTCCCAAGCAGCCGGGCCGGCCTCTTCTTTCGCTTCTACCAAATCAAGCCCGAGATCTTCATATGCGGAACCGAGGACTTGCCGCAATTTGTCCTCTGGCACTCTTTCGATTAATCTTCGCTTAAGCTGTCTAATCTGGGCTTCGGCATCTTTCAAAGATTCAATCTGTCTGCCAGCAACAGATTCTTTGTAAACATCAGAGTCTCCCCGGATTAGGGCGGCAAACCTTGGCCCAAACACTTCCTGGATTGCTTCAATGCTCACGCCGAATTCTTTTGCCAATTCTGCACCCCAATTTTTAATTTCAGCTTCAACCGCTCTTCGTTGAGTTTCCTCCTCCCCCGACCCCAAAAGCTCTTTTTCTTTGTTGGCATATTCAATGGAAAGAATTATATATCTTGTCGCAAGTTGTAGATTTTTAAGCTGGTCTTCGTATTTTTGAGCGAAATGAAAAATTGCCAGCCTTGTTTGGGCAAAGTCTTCTGGGCTTTTTGAGCTTTCAAGAATTTCTTTAAGTTTTTCTATATCTTCAAATGCCCTTTCCAGTGCCCTTTCCAGCCTTCCATCAGTTTTCTCGACTGGAGCCGTTTCAGCTTGCACCCTTGGAACGTCAGGGGCAATTTCCCTCCTCTTTCTGATCAAATCCCTGACGTTTTCATATTCCGCGCCCAAAAACATTTCTTGTTCGGTTTTTGGATCAGTAATTGAGCCGAAATCCCTTTCTGCTCTTTCTTTCCAGGACTCGATCAATGCATGGATTTGCTCTAGTTGCTTCTTATTCGCGTTTTTGATCAAAAACTCCAGTTCCCTCAGCTCACCTATCAGGAGTTCTTCTTTTTGCCGCTTATCTGTTTTATCGTTTTTAACCCAAACCAAGCTTTCTTGGGCGGCAACAGGGGCAGGTCTTTTGTCTCCTAATTTTTGAGTTTTATTTTCGCCTAGCCACCGGCGATTCGCTGCCGCTATTTTTTCCTCACCCTCTTCCTCCTCCGATAGTTCTTCTGGCTCAGGATGTTTTGAAGCTCTTTCTTGAGCTTTTTCAGCGGCTTGTTTTACAGCATTTTCAAATTCCTTCTGAAATCTTTTTGCTTTTTTTTCCGCAAGCGGCGCATTAACTTTCGTTTCATAATGCCGACGGTATGTTTCGAGCTCTTTTATCATGTCCTCCAAGTATTTCCTTCGATCCTCGCTTAACCCTGCGGCAACTCCATTTTTCCGGCCAGTGTCAGAAAGCCTTTCTCTAAACGCGCTAATAAGGCTGTTGATCGCGTAAAGCCTCTCACGGTCGGAAATTTTATTTGTATCCGCCCTGATCTTGTCCCATAATTTTTTTATTTGTTCATTATAGCCAATCCCTTCAGGCTTCTTGGCTTCAACCGCAAGAGGCTGGATTGCTTCCATGTTTCTAACTGGTTCTAGGACATCTTCCCGTTCAAAAGCATCTTGTGTCCGAACCTGGTCTTTTTTAAACCTCTGGTTAACTCTTTCTTTCAGTTGCTTAAGATTTAAAGCCTTGAGCTTTTGGAATTCCTCCTCGTCAAAAAAGCCTCGGGCTGAAGAAAGAAGGGCTAGTTTCTCTCGCTCAGTTTCGGCTTTTGTTTTCCGCAATTTTTTTGCTTTTGGTTCTGTCTGCGCAACATCTGGGGCTTGCTGTGCTTCTGCGAGTTTTTCCGCTGGTTCTTCAACTTGGGATACTGGGGCGATAACCTGAGGATCAGAAGATTCAGGCTCGCTATGATGTCGCTTTTCATTTGGCAATCCATTGGCAAAAACAGACTTTAACTGGCTTGCCAGGCTTTCGTTGAACGGTTTGTCATTGTTTCTGCTCATAAATCTCTTATATTTTCTGTTTCAACTGCTGTTTCTTTTGCCTAATTATACCATAAATTCCTATTTTTTGACAAACACCAACATTATTGTTAGAATTTGTTTACTGATCCCCGATCCAACCGGGGATGACAAACCCGAAATAAAAAACCAAATGAGTTTAAAAATAATTCACACGAAAAATCTGAAGTGGATTGATATTGTAAACCCGGGCGAAGAAGATATCGGGTATCTGAAGAACCATTTTCGCTTCCATCCGCTTGATTTTGATGATGTGAAAACTCCGTCAACCAGAACCAAAATAGACGAATACGATCAATACCACTTTCTAATCCTGCTTTTCCCCAGGCTTGAAAAAAATACAAATGAACTGAAGCCCGCGGAAGTTGATTTTTTTGTCGGAGACGGTTTCGTGATTACCATCCACGACGGGAAAATTAAAACTCTTGCCAATTTGGTCCACAACGTCTCGCAGTACGACAATTTAAGATTGCAATATACGTCGGATAATTCCGGTTTCCTTCTGTTTTCCATTTTGGAGCTTTTGTTCAAACGCAGCTTCCCCATCCTGGATACGATCAACCGCGAGATGGAAGCCGCTGGCAAAGAAATTTTTGAATCAAACGGCAAAATTTTGCAGGAATTGTCCCGCTTGAAAAAAAATATCATTGTTTACCGGAGAGTCATGAAAATGCACAAATACGTGCTGACCAAGCTCATGCGCTCCAAAAATGAATATCTGGATTTTAAACTGGCGCGCAATTCTTTCCAAAACTTGATTGAATATGTGGAAAATATTTGGGACGTGCTGGCATCCGACAAGGAAACCGCGGAAAGTTACGAGGAAACAAACCAATCCCTGGCCGCGCATCGCATGAACGATGTCCTCAAAACCCTCACTATTTTTTCAGTCATAATTTTCTTGCTGACTTTGATTGTTAATATTTTGGTTTTTGCTGACTACTCGTTTAAGTTTGCTTCTGTCCCCTTCGCGTTCCCCGCAAGCCTGATTTTGCTTGGTATAGTCACCCTAATTATGCTCGCGTTCTTCAAAAACAGACGCTGGCTCTAATTTTCTGCAAAATTCCCGCGAAAGCGGGAATTTTGTTATACTATCACTATGTTTAAGCTTTATAATTCCCTTTCAAGAAAAATAGAAGAATTCAAGCCGATCAAGAGCAAAAAAGTTGGCCTTTATACTTGTGGACCGACTGTTTATGATTACGCGCATATTGGCAATCTGCGGGCTTATATTTTTGGAGATATTCTAAAAAGAGTGCTTGATTACAATGGGTATAAAATTCAACACGTAATGAATATAACAGACGTGGATGACAAGACGATCAAAAAGTCACAAGAAGAAAAAAAGCCGCTTCCTCAAGTTACTGAATTTTTTACCGAAAAATTTTTGGAAGACCTCAAAGATTTAAACATCCTTCCTCCAGATAAGCTGGTGCGAGCAACTTCCGAAATATCCGGAATGATAGAGATGGTCAAAGTTTTGCTCGATAAAGGATTTGCCTATCAAACAAAAGAGGGTGACGTCTATTTTTCAATCGCAAAACTTCCCGATTACGGCAAACTTGCAAACATAAGCAAACAGGAACTTAAAACAAACGCCGAGGGAAGACTTTCGGATGCTGATGAGTACGACAAGGAAAACATCCACGACTTCGCGCTTTGGCGCGCCCACGATTCTTCAGACAAAGATGTCTTCTGGGAAAGTCCTTTTGGCAAAGGCCGCCCAGGTTGGCACATTGAATGCTCGGTTATGTCTTCAAAATATTTGGGACAGCCTTTCGATATCCATGCTGGAGGAGTTGATTTAATCTTCCCGCATCATACGAATGAGATTGCCCAATCCGAAGCGGCAAATGGAAAACCTTTGGCAAATTACTGGATCCATTTTGAGCATCTGCTTGTTGATGGCAAGAAAATGGCAAAATCAGCGAAGAACTTTTTCAAGCTTGCTGATATTACAGATAAAGAATTTGCCCCCCTTGCTTTCCGTTATCTGCTGCTGACCACGCATTATCGCTCAAAGGTCAACTTTACTTGGGAGAGTTTGACAGCCGCGCAAAACGCCCTGAATAATTTGTATGAACAAATATCCGCTTTTGAGCCCGCCGCGGTGGGATGCGCTGAATACGAACAAAACTTTCTGGACGCGATCAATGATGATCTGGATACACCCAAGGCTCTGGCAATCGTCTGGGACTTGGTTAGATCTGATTATCCCGGATCTGCTAAATTGCAAAGCCTGATTAAATTTGACCAGGTCCTCGGACTTAGAATCAAAGAAGTTTGGGAAGAAGCAAAAGCAATTCCCGAATCGGTACAAAAACTGGTTAAGCAGCGAGAAACAGCGCGCGAAACAAAAGACTTCGCCAAAGCAGATGAGCTAAGGAAAAAAATTGAATCAAATGGGTATTTGGTCGAAGATACTGAAACGGGATTCAGATTAAAAAAGAAATATACTTGACCGATAAGCAAATATGCCAATAATTAAAGCATAAAAAGGCGGGCTTTTTGGGCCGCTTTTAGTTATCCACAAAAGAGTCCACTATTCATCCCCATTTCCACATTGCTTTAGTTAAAACAGCTAAATATAATCATTGCAGTATGGCTAAACGATCAACGGAAACAAACGAAATTGACCGCATAACTAATAGGGTTCCCCCTCAGAATCTAGAGGCTGAACAGTCGGTTTTGGGCTCTTTGCTGCTGGATAAAGACGCGGTGATCAAAATCGCGGACATTGTGTATCCGGACGACTTTTACGATGAAAAGCACAAAATCATCTATCAGGCAATCCTGCGGCTTTATGATGAACGAAGCTCAATTGACGTGCTTACCGCTTCCAACAAATTGGAAGAAGGAGCGTCCCTTGAAAAAATCGGCGGCCTAAGCTATCTGACCACATTGGTAAACTCCGTGCCGTCCGCGGCCCACGTTGCCCATTACGCCCAAATCGTAAGACGCAAAGGCACGCTTCGGCGATTGATTTCCCAAGCCACTGACATTGTCGCCTTAGGCTATCAGGAAGAGCAGGATTTGGAAACCCTGCTTGACCAGGCCGAGCAAAAACTTTTTTCAGTCTCCCAAAAATATCTCAAGCAAAATTTTGTCCCGATCAGCGATGTCTTGCACGAAACTTTTGACCGGTTGGATGAGCTGCATAGGGAAAAAGGCAAACTTCGCGGTGTGCCTACTGGATTCAAGGATTTGGACAACAAACTGGGCGGCATGCAAAAATCGGATCTTCTAATTCTCGCGGCCCGTCCTTCCATGGGAAAAACTTCCCTAGCGCTGGACATTGTCCGCAATGTTGCCATTACCGGGAAAAGGCCGGTCGCCATGTTTTCTTTGGAAATGAGCAAGGATCAGTTGGTGGACCGCCTGCTTGCGGCTGAAGCGGACGTGGATCTTTGGCGCATGCGCACTGGCGGGCTTTCTGATGTAGGCCCAAACAATGATTTTGAAAGAATAGGGCACGCTTTAGGAAGGCTTTCGGAAGCGCAGATTTTTATCGACGATTCAGGATCATTGAACATCATGGAACTGCGGACCAAGGCTCGCAGGCTGCAGTCAGAGCATGAACTGGACCTGATTGTGGTTGACTACCTTCAGTTAATGCAAGGAAGGTCTACGGAAAACCGGGTTCAGGAAGTTTCCGAAATCTCTAGATCCCTAAAAATTTTGGCCAAAGAATTGAACGTGCCCGTGCTGGCTATTTCCCAGTTATCCCGCGCGGTGGAACAGCGCGGCGGAGACAAAAAACCGCAATTGTCCGACCTTCGCGAATCAGGATCAATCGAACAGGATGCTGACGTGGTTATGTTTATTTACCGTGATGAGATGTACACTGGCAAAGAATCAAGAAAACCGCACATTGCCGAAATCCTGATCCGCAAGCACAGAAACGGCCCAACCGGAGAAGTGGAGCTTTTCTTTGACAGCGAAAAGACTTCGTTTAAAAATCTTTCCAAAACCCAAACCCCCGAAGAAGTCATGATGGACCAGATAATGGAATAATATGAAATTGATTGACAAAGGAGAATTAGCCAGAGAAAAAGGCCAAAATGAAAAGGCTTTATCGGTTTTAGATAAAGCTGTTTTCGTCGCTTCCCAGAAGAAAAATTACCCTTCCCTGCTCCAAGCCCTCGCGCATAAACTTCTGGTCTGGAAGCATTTGTATTTGAAAACAAAAGATCCGGCTTTCCTTGAGCTGATGAAATCAGACGCGGAAGCTGGACTTGCGATCGCGAAAGAAAAAAAAGTTTCAAAAGAATTTCAGGCCGTTTTTTTGCTTCGAATCGGCCACTATTACCAATACGTTTCCAAATACAAGGAAGCGGTGAAGTTTACAAAACAAGCTGTAAATCTTATCGATGAAAAGAAATCAGGAAAATACGCGGAATATCTTGGGCATAATGGCTTGTCATTGACTTTATCAGGACAAAAACAAGGGTTAGCTATCCTTAGGAAAAGCTTGGAGATTATAAAAAAAGCTAAGAACCTTCGGCCTTTCCACAAACTTGTAATCCACACCGGGATTCTGATGCGCCTTGCCATAAGCTTGAACAAATTCAACAAAAAATCAGAAGCCAAAGACATGCTCGCGTCTGCTGAAAAATTGGCAATGATTTTGGCGAAAAAATACAAGATGCCTTTTCGGCTGTTCCAGTTAAACGAAATTAAAAAGAACAAATTAATTGTTTTCTAACTACAATTTTTGCTCGATCGAGCAAAAATTGTACATCTTAATATTTATCTTTTTAATTAAAACCGAAGAGCCGCGCTCATGGGAAGAACTCCCTAAGAGCGCGGCTCTGTTGTTGCCGCTTGCACACTCGCGGACCTTACGGAACGCTGACCGCAAAGCCTGTGCCGAACGACCAACCTGGCTTGTCGCGATTCTGCTCGCGGCTTACTGCGGTTACGCGCAGCGCCTTGAGCGTGAGGCGTGGATTCAGTGTGAGATCCAGATCTCCGACAATCCTGCCCATGGTCATCTCCCGAAACGCGAAGAGTCCGGTTTCGTGCAGAACCGAGACGTCCACTGAAACTGCTATCCTCCTTCCTGCTTTCCAGGCCGATCGCACGCCTGCCCAGAATTGAGTGGTCGAATTCTTGGCTGTATCGCGGGTCACGATCAGCCGATCGATTTCGGCATACGGAGTGAACGTGTGCCCTCGGATGCCAGTCGTTGCGAAGACCTGGCCTCCGAGCTGAACGATATTCCCCCCGCTGGTCAGCTCCACCCCTTGGACGAAGACCTTGCCGCGCTTGCCGATCCACCCGACGGTTCCGTCAAGCTCATCCCCAAAGGAATGATTGCTCGTGAATGTCTTCGAACCCCAGGCGTCCACAAACCAGCCGCTATGATGCTTGAAAAACACATCGGTCTGTACCACGGGCCCCCTGTATGCTTCGATACCGTTCATAGTCTGGTACCTATCGCGAACAAGGGTCATAACTTGAAGCGTGAACTGAGGTTGGTTGTCTGAGGGCGATCCGATCAACACGATCGGCGCCTGCTTCTTCTTGCCGCCGTCATCCTTCTTGATCTGGGCCGACGCGGTTGCCGGCAGGAACGACAGCATGGCCGATAGTACGAAGGCAAGCCTTCTTGTTGCCGCGGCAATTGCCTTGGCTGGCTCTCCTGACGGATAGAACCAAATGCCAGCCGGCCAGAAGAACATCCATAAGGCCGTCATATCCGGCGTCCGCAGCAGCATCCATGGGTCGATCTCCAAAAGCTGCATGCGCAGGGCAAACAAGCCCAGCGACAAGACCATGGACATCAGCTGGCTGGTCAGGAGCCACCACCCCACCTGGCCCCAGTGCAGCTCGAAGTCTGAATCTCCCTGATAGGCAATTTTGTCGACGCCTGACTCCCTCATCATTCGGGTAAAATCATCCGCGTCTTTCCCGTACGACTTGGAGTTTAGCAGGCCGCCATCCCTAGCCAGGAAGTTTGCCAGATCGTTTGTCGCAAAATTGATCGCGCCGCGAAGCTCGGTTTCAAGCCCGATCGTCTGATGCAGCTCGCATCCTGTTGGCCACTTCGGGTCATCTCCCGCAATCCGAGCACCCGGGTCAGCCGCAATGCCTCGGGCATCGGCCAGGGAACTCTTGCCATGCGGCAGCGACTTCTCAAGCAGCACCAGCCTCTTCATATTCTCGAAGTGCTGCTTGCCGGTATAGGGGCCCCTCCAGTCAGTGATCCTCAACCGCAGGTCGTTGACTTCATGCACCGCTGCGTGCATCTCCTTTTCGCTCAGCCAATGGCCAAGCGCCGGAGAATAGTAGGTAGTGGTCGACAAGTTGAAATTGCTGGCATTAACCCAGCCGATCGCAACTATGCCTACCAAGCACAACAACGCAAGAACTAAGTGTTTCCGCACTGATTCTCTCCTTTTAGTTGGCATCCGGGTGTGCGTACCCGAAGCTCATAATCTTACATCAAAACCGCAAGCATTTCAAGACTTAAAAAACGAACAAGCCCTGGCTGTCGCGACACATTTCGTCGCGAACAGCCGGGGCTTCTTGCAGAGTTCATGGCAGGACTACTCCTCTCTGCACCGCCGATTCTTCCGGTTGGCGTAGAGAGTCGTCAGCTTGACCTCACGGTCCAGCCATTCCTCGGGGTTTCGTCCGGCGTGCTCAACAGCGCACATCCAGACGTATACGGTGGCTTCACCGACACCCTTGATCGAGAACAGGTCTTCGATGTCAACGCGCGCCGCCAGCTCCTTGATGCTCCGAGGCTCAAACCGCTTGAGCACCCAATCGAGGTTGGCAGCTGCGGACATATTGCCGCAATGCAAATCATCGATCAGCTGCCGGCGTGTAAATGTGTCCTTCCCGATTTCGAGGATCACCTCATCAAGCCTGTCGAGGAAAGCCTTGCCGACCTTCCGTTCCCATTTTCTGCTCATATCCCCCTCTTGGTTTTGACCAGTCGTTCGCAGCAGCAGCATGCCCTGCGAAACAGCCAAGCATATCAAAAAAGCCTTCAACGGTCAAACCTCATTCGTGAATGCGGAAATTAAGCCTTGTTTTTTTAGAATTATTTACCTAAAATACTCTAGCATGAATCTCCCGAAATCCATCCAAAACCTAATCAATGAACTGTCCAAACTGCCAGGGATCGGGCCCAAGACCGCGTCCCGGCTGGCTTTTTATCTGCTCAAACAACCCCCTGCCGAACTTACCAACCTCGCAAACGCGGTGGCTAATTTGCACAACAATATAATCTACTGCTCAACCTGCTTCAACATGGCCGAAACAGATCCGTGCAAAACTTGCTCGGATCATGGAAGAAACAAAAATCTGATCTGCGTAGTCGAAGATCCCCTGGACGCGCAAGCCATGGACCAGATCCAAAGCTTTAACGGGGTATTCCATATTTTGGGCGGCGCAATTTCTCCCCTGGACGGGATTGGTCCGGATCAGCTCAAAATCGATCAACTGCTTTCAAGATTGTCTGAAAACAATGAACCAAAAGAAATAATCCTGGCCACCAATCCTTCTTTGGAAGGTGAAGCCACTGCCATGTTCATTTCAAGAAAAATCAAAGACCCGAAATTCGCCCACATAAAAGTTACTCGAATAGGAAGAGGCCTGCCAATGGGAGCCGAGCTTGAGTACGCGGATGAAACCACGCTTTCCAAAGCCTTGGAAGGCAGGCGGGAATTTTAAAAAAAGCCGCTCTTCGCGGTTTTTTGATTAGACGCGTGAAGGGGTCAGCGCAGCTTTCGCTTAACGCAAAACCCCTTCACCAAAAAAGCTTGTACAGCAGTGCAACCAGCCCGAAAGTGGGCAGCTTGGGAAAGAAAACAACCACGATTACGGCCCTTATCATCCATTTATCCCTGAGTGGCCAGGGAACGCCCCATCGAATCAAGGCTCGGGTAAGCCTCTTTTCGTTTTCGATATAGGCGTCACGTGTCCAACGAGCCACGCGGCCCAAGGACAGGTGCAGAACCCTGATGGTCTGTTGCGTTTGGGCGGCGATCAAAAAAACACCAATCAGCAGCACGGCTGTGCCAAGAATCTTCATCTCTCCCTCCTGAACTTTTGCCAAAGACCTACAACTCAAAAAGGAATTCCCAACAAGGAATTCCTTTTTGTTTTCTAGGAAATGGATTCTATCTTCACGATTGTCTGCTGCTGGCGATGCCCGGTCTTTCTTCGGTAACGGGATTTGGCCCGATATTTAAAGATAACCAGTTTATCCGCTTTTGATTGCTCAAGAATTTTCCCGACTACTTTTGCCCCCAAAACATATGGCTTGCCGATTTTCACATTGTCTTTGTCCGCAACAAGCAAAACCTTGTCAAAAGCAATGGTTTCATCAGCATTGCCGGGAAGCTTTTCCACTGTCACTTTGTCATTTGGGGAAACCAAGTATTGCTTTCCACCAGTTTCTATAATAGCTTGCATAGCTTTGATAGTTTAACAAAATTTAACTATTTAATCAAGGGCAGTACCTGACTGAGCGAGTAGACTATAAACTTAGGTTTTTCTGCGATTTTTGTGCCAACCAAATCAGCATATCTGCCACCATGTCGGACCAGCTGGACCGATACGCATCCAAGTTTATTGGCATGTACGATATCTTTATCAAGTCTGTCTCCAACAACCAAAACATGCTCAGGGTTAACCTTTAGCTTTTTCAATGCCGCTGCGAGTGGCTTAGAAGTGAACTTGTTGTGACCAATCTCCTCCGAAATAATCACAACATTAATGAACTTATTTAAGCCTAAGCGCTTAATTATAGCTTTCTCTCGTTTGATACTGCCATCAATAACTAAGGCGGTTTTTATTTTTCTATTCTTTAAAGTTTTTAACAACCTTACAGCATCTGGATATAAATTTGCATTTCGCACGAAACTGCCGCTAACCTGTCCTAAAAGTTTATGAAATTGCTTATCAACTAATCTTAATCCTAGTTTTTTTAATAAGGCTGCAATAAAAATCGGAGTAGCATCATAGATTTTTTTATTTTTGGCAATCTTCCGCTTGTGCTCCTTAATCACTAGCGCATTCATTCTCAACAGGTCTTTTTCCGAAATTTTAATTCCTTTTCTGATAACAAAATTCCAAACCGAGCGGTTCATGGCTTTGTACCCGCGATCCACTTTAAGCAATGTGTCTCGAAAATCAAAGGCTACTGCTTTAATCATTTAAATTCAAAGTTATCTTATCTCCAATCTTTAGGCCATTCCGTTCTGCCCACCCGGCGTTGATTTCAAGCACAGTGTCGGCTCGTTGGCTCGGGGAATATTTCATCAACTGCTCATCTGGCGCGCCCGGCTGGGGCTGGACGTTTCGCGTAATATCCACCACCGTGTCAGCGTCGATCCAGACAATATCAATTGGGAAATTCATATCCTTCATCCAAAAAGTCCAGGCTGATGATTTTTCCCAAAGCAGAAAAAGCATTCCCTTATCCTCGCCTAATGACGCTGATCCGGACAAACCCTGAACGTATTCAAAGGAATCGTCAGCAATTTCAACCGATATTTTTTTGCCCGCAATCGTCACGTAGCTTCCTGGTTTGTTTTTCTCTTTAAATCCATAATTTAGCGCAATCAAAATTAGAACTGTTATCGTTATGGTTATCGTTATCGTTAAATTTGTTTTATTCATTTAACTTTTGCCTAACTTTTGACAAGACAAAAATCAGTATCAGCAACGCGATTGTGAAAAGGACTAGCACGCCAAGCGCAACCAGCTTACCCAATGATTGCAAAAGCAAAGCAGTCGCGCCGAATATTCCGGTTAAAGCGTAAAGAAACAACACGGCTTGCGGCTGCGAAAAGCCCAGGTCCAGCAGCTTAAAATGCAAGTGCTTGCGGTCCCCTTTGAATGGCGACTGTTTGCTAAATAGCCTCTGGAGAATGACCCAGACCATATCCAGGAGCGGAATGCCCATAACAAGAACGGCGGTAGCGATTTTGCCGCCGGAAATTACGGCAAGCACAGCCAGCATAAATCCGGTGAAAGTGCTCCCCGCCTCCCCCAAAAAAATCTTTGCCGGATGGAAATTCAAAATCAAAAACCCAAAAAGGCTTCCGGCAAAAGTAATCGCAAGAAGCGCTGTATGGGGCTGACGGACCTGGGAAGTCAGGGACAAGGCAAATATCACGAGAGCCGCTATGCCGGAAATGCCGGTTACCAAACCGTCCATGCCATCAAGAAATTTAGTGGTATAGGTCATGGTCATCACCCAAATAAAGACAATGACCACTGACAATAACGATGACACCGACACAATATTCCCGGTCAATGGATTGTGCACGCTGACTGCTTGGATTCCCGAAGATATAATGGAGAGGGTAGCGAGGATTGGAAACAAGATAGAATACTGCGGAGGCAGCTGGTATTTATCATCCAAATATCCGCCGATCATCAAAATCAATCCTCCCGCCCATATGCCGATCATGTTCCTTAAGGGAATATTTCCAGAACTAAGGTATCCGGCAAGCAGGCCGATTGTCAAAGTGACCAAAAAGAAACTGCCAAAAATCGCCATGCCGCCAAGAGTCGGAGTGGGTTGCTCATGGAATTTCCGCCTCCCATCCGGATAATCCATGATTTTCCGGCGAACCGCGATTCTTGCCACCAAAAAAGTGCCGACAAAAGAAATAAGCAAGGCCAAGGCAAACGAAATAAAATAAATAAATTTAGCCGGCATAATTGATTGTGGTTTGCTCCGAAGAAATCTCTACCTTGGTTTTTCTAAACTTAGGCGTGACGTAAAATTCCATATACTTGCCGAGCATAAGCCTGGTTTGAGCGTCTATTGCCGGAAGCGATCCGAAAATGGACGAGACAATTGGCGAGAAAACCCATTGAAGAAGCATGGATAAAGTTTTCAGCTTTCCGTACTTGGCCGGACGAGGAGGCAAAATTACCATATTCACGTACATCGAAAACAATAGGAAGAAAGTGGCCACGGTCATGATGATTTTTGTCATAAACGGCAGATTTACCGCCAAAACAGACTGCCCGAACCTGTCTCCGCCCAAAAGCAGAGGCAGCCAGCCAAGCAGGGCAATCAGCAGTGAGGCAGTGGCCCAAAAATAGTGCCCTTCAACCAGCCGTTCTCCGTAAACCAATTTTTTCCAGAGAGGAATTTTTTTATTCCTCAAAAACTCCGGGAACAGCATGGAAATCTCAAGAACTCCCCACGCCCACCGCCTTTTCTGCTTGTACTGGGCGACCAATGTTCCAAAATAGCTTTCACCGAGCACGGCATCCATATAAAGAGTCGTAAACAAGGGCTGGGCGCGATAATCGCCGTTGAAATGAGCAAAACATTGCCAGAAAATGTGCGAGTCGTCAGGAATTAGGTCCTTCCTCCAGAAGCCGACATCCACCAAAGTTTTAAAACTCATGGAATGGGAAGAAAAAGTTACGAGCCGGTCTGGGCGCGATGCTTCCACCAACTGCCAAAAGGATGAAGAAACTGCGATCACCCGGGCAATGGCCGGAGTGTCCCAAATATTGTTAAGAAACATAGGCATTGGCTGATAACTGGTTTGAAGGGGCTTTTTGGCCGTAAGAAAATCGTAAGTTAAGTGCGCGAAATAATTCTTTGAAGCGATTGTGTCTGAATCAAACGCTGAGACAATCACGTCCTCGTATGGAATCTTTAATTCATCAAACAGTTTTTGGGCCTTGATTGCGGAGTAGGTAATGTTGGCCCCTTTGACTTTGGCTTCCCCCGAAAGCCCGTCAGGGTGGACTACTGTAATAAATTTATAAAATGCGCTTCCGAATTTTTCCGAAAGCAGTTTGGCGTTCTCAGCCGTTTCCGCTCCTCCCCGCTCTTCAACCGCCAATATAACAATCATCTTCTCTTTAGAATAATCAGCGGCAACGCAAGAAGCGATCGAAGATTCCAAAACCTGCAGGCTTTCCTTATAGGTTGGAAGAATGATTAAATGATAAATCCGGCTTGCGTCCAAATTTCTGTTGGCTGGAATTTTTTCAACCCTTTCCATCTGACTTTGGTAAAAATTTCTCAACTTCCGCGAGGAAGCCTGGGTAAAGCATAGTCGCAGATTATTTTTGAATTTCTCCAAATCAGATAATTTCGAAAGATAATCGCGCCAGTCTATTTTTTCATGAGTTTTAAGATTCCGATACGAATGCATTAAGTGGATGGCTACGTTTCCAGCCTTCAGAAACCAATACAGATCGAACAAAATAATGTAAACGGCAACCCAAGCGGGATGGAAATACGAAAAAAGCGGAGCGCCGATCAAAGTCGCCCAGGTCAGAATCCCCGGAACAATTTCAAAAAATCTTGTAATGCTGTCTTTTTTCGCTGTCATGAATTTGCCAAAACCAGCACGATGCTAGCAATCAGAAACACGACCTGGACCGCTATCGTGGAAAAATTTAAAAAATAACTCGCGGACCTTTCCTTGCTGAAATAAAAATTCGACAGCAATGAATTCCCAACCAAAAAAATCAGCGCGACCAGCGGAATCAAGTAAGCAAACTTTGCTTTCTGGACGAAATCCGCCCCGTAAATTACGTTGTAGTGGATAAGAATATCCACGTTTGATCCCGCTTTAATCTTGAAAAGCAGAATAAGCCAATGTATAATGTTTACAGCAATGGCAATCAACAAGCTTATCAGGTTAAGCTTGTCGGAATAAAAAGATTTCTTGCTAGAAACAAGTTGGTTTAATTGCTCTAAAAACATTGCCATTATTATAGCTTTTCCTTTGCGTTAAGTAAAATTCATCCCGTTAGAAATTGCACGTTGTTACTATTGAATAAACGCTAAATCAACGGGATAAATTTAATCGATCTAAGTATCCATCTAATCACTATTTCTAACGGGATGAAAAAATTCCTAAAATCTAACTGGATCCTGCTCTCAATTTTAGCCATTGCCGCGCTGTTCCGCTTCTGGCAAATCGGGCATTTGCCCGGAGGTTTGTTTCCTGACGAAGCCGCCAACGGGCTTGACCTCAATTCGATTCTTAAGGGCCAAATCCAGCCGTTTTTCGAAAGAGGCAACGGGCGCGAATCCTTGTTTTTTTATTTCTTGGCGATTCCGGTTTCACTGTTTGGACGCGGCGTCTGGCAGCACCACATTGTATCAGCCGCCTTCGGCCTTGCTTCAACCTTGCTCACATACTTCATAACCAAAAGGTGTTTCTCCAAAAACGTGGCGCTCTTGGCCACTTTTTTCATGGCCATCTCAAGTTTCGCCGTTACCATTTCCCGCACGGCCTTTAGAGCAAACACGGTTCCATTGTTTGCCACGCTGACCCTTTTATTATTGATTAAATTTTTCCAGGAGACGGACAATAAAAAACGCCTCTGGCTTGCTTTGTTCTCCGGGGTGAGCTTGGGGTTGAATTTTTACACCTATATTTCATCCCGAATGCTGATACCGCTGATTTTGTTTTTTGGAATAATCCTTGCTTACTCTCAAAGACATAGAATCAAGGAATTAATCAAGCAATACTGGAAGCCTAAACTGGCGTTTGCCTCAGGCTTCGTTTTATCCTTCGCGTGGATCGGAATTTATTTCCTTAAGCATCCGGGAACTTTCGGTGGCAGGGCGGGACAAGTCTCTATTTTCTCCCCTGACTTGAATCAGGGAGACGTGGTGGGAACCTTCATATTAGTTTTCAAAAAAACAATCCTTTCGTTTTTCACGCAAGGCGACCTGAATTGGCGGCACAATGTTTCAGGCGCCCCCTTCCTGTCCCCCTTTCTCTCGCCGTTTTTCGCCCTTGCGCTTGTGATCTTTACCGCGGCGATTTTCAAACTGGTTTATGACGCGCATAAAAGACGGGTTGACGAAAAAACATGCTATCAGGCGCTGATAGCGGTATGGTTTTGGTCAATGCTCGCTCCCGAACTGGTTACAGCCGAAGGCATACCCCACGGACTCCGCCTAATTGGCGTTATACCTTCCATATTCATTTTGTCAGCTTACGGGATTTATCTTGTCTGGCAAAAAATTTCGTCTTTCAAATATTTCTATAATTCTAAAGTCGCCTTTGCCGCGATTATTTTGGCAAGTCTTTTCCTTTATAATTTCTACCTTTATTTCGCGGTCGCGGCTTACTCGCCTGAATATTATTACGCCTTTCGCTCAGACCTAACTGAGGTTTCAAACTATCTAAACGTAAGAAACGACAAAAGCAAGACCTTCCTTTCTCTTGACGCCTTTTCCGTCCAGACTGTTGATTATCTGACCACGGAAAAAGGCAATCCGTATATTTTGGTCGTGCCGGAAAATACATACCAGCTCAAACTGGCCAAGAATGACCAGGTCGTATTCACGCAAAGCACAATTTTTGACGTGGTCAAATTTCTTAAATTCCACCCAGAAGCAAAACTGGTCAAAGAGAGCAAAAACAAATGGGATCAAACTGTTATGCTCGTGTATGAGCAGAAGTAGTAATTAGTAAATAGTAATAAATAAATAGAAGTTATGAAAAAAATAATCCTACCTCTAATTTTACTCACAGGCTTATTACTGCGGCTCTACCACAATACCTCCATCGCGCTTTGGCATGATGAGGCTTTTTCCGCCCTGTATATCAAATACGGATGGGCGGAAATGATGCACCGAATCGCTCTGGACGTCCACCCCCCGCTTTATTATCTGGTTCTGCGATTATGGAACTATATATTAGGCAACGGCCTGTTGTCCTTGCGCCTTATGTCCATTGCCTTTGGAATAGCCACTATTTACGCTGGTTACCTCCTCGTCAAACAAATATCCAAGAACGAAACTTGGGCGCTCGTCACCGCCTTCGCTCTGGCCTTAAATCCGTTCCAAATCCAATACGCGCTAGAGGCCAGAATGTATACTCTGGGGACCTTCTTGGCGCTCTTATCATCTTATTATCTCCTAAAATCTCTTGAGACAAACAGACGGAAAGACTGGGTTATTTACGGCGTGCTAATCGCGGCCTCTATCTATACCCATTATTATCTTGTTTTTACAGTGGCCGCCCAAGCCTTATACGCTCTTTACGTGATGGTTAAAGATAAAAAAATCAATTTCCACCTGATCGGCGCGTACCTACTTTCGGTAATTTTGTTTTTGCCCTGGCTTAAAGTATTCTTTCGTCAATTAAACCAGGTTGAACAATCTTTTTGGATACCCGCGGCTGACCGCTGGTCAGTTCCGGGCACAATCTGGAAAATGATTTTTGGCGGCAGCGGTCAAACACATGGAATCCTTATAATCACCCTGATCATCACCGCGATTGCTTTGGGTTATTTTATTAAACTTAAACAACAGCAGAAGTGGTTGATTTTGCTGGGTTTGGTTGTTCCGTTTTTTGGATCAATCTTGATTTCTTTAAAAACCTCCATTTACCTTGATCGGTATTTCGTGTTTGCTTCATTGTTTTTTTCCATAGTAATCGGCATGACATTTTCCGAAATCAAAAATTATGCCGCAAGGCGAACCTTGCTCGCGGTATTTTTTGCCTTAAGCGCTATCTGGTTTTTCAAGAATTGGCAGGAAATCAAATTAGGTCCCGGAATGGCCGCGGCAGCGGAACAGATCAATGAAAACGCGACCCCCAATGATAAAATTTACGTGGGGTCCAGTTTTGTTTATTTTACTTTTAAATATTACAACCACACTCAGATCAAGCCGCTTTTAGTTTCCAGCGGACCGCTTGAGACTATTCCGCATTTTTCAGGAACCGCGCTCCTTAACGATGATGATTTAATCCTAGACTTTAAACCCACGGCCAAAGGAAGCCAGGTTTGGCTTGTCTGGACAACCGGTTTTGGCGGAAGCAAGCCGCTGGTACCTGGCAACTGGCGCTTGGTTGAAGAAAATGCTTATACTGACACCCCTGATTTTAAAGGGCAAATATTCATCGACCAATACCGAGTGAATTAGCTTTCAGAAAATTAACCCAGCCCAAAAAATTAACGCCAGTGGCAAAGGTTTTGAGAATAATCTTGCTTGGATGAAGCCTTAGCCCAAGCCTTTGTTTTAGAAATACTGTAATATCGCTTCCAAAGCTCCCGATAGTCTTTTCAAGCAGCCACAATATCCCGAGTAAGACATCGTGATCAATGCTCTCAAAGAATTTTTTGATGTCCAACTTAAGCACCCAGCAAGTCCTGGTATTATTTTGCTGACTTTTATAAACATCTGCCGCAGACGATTGCATAGCATTTGCAAAAAAGAAAAAGACCCGGTGCATCACGCGATGTGAAATGCACCAGGTCCGAAGTGCCCTAGAGCTCAAGGACTTAAGGGTCCAGAAGCCAAGGCTCCGAAGCCTAAGCGCCTTCGACTTGCTCGAGGACCAACCACAGGCAGACCCCACTGAAGACGCTGCCAGAGAAGCCGAAGACCAGGCTCCACGCGCTGCCGCTGCTCCAGTCGCCGAGACAGGCAACGCGGCGGCCACGGCCGAAGTCCTGCCACTCGTTTCCGCCGAGAACAATCAGGCGGTTGTTGTGGCGCGGGTATTTCGCCATAAACGCTTCGCGCGCCTGGCCAGGAGCCATCACGCATTTCGGCTCCTTAGTCTTGGCCGCATTGCGTGCGGCCTTGAGATTGAGTTGGTCGCCCAACTCAACGAGCTTGGCGCGGTAAGTCCGCTTCCCTTTCAGAAACACCGGCCCCAACAGCTTCCAGCCCGACGGCGCGATGTCCAAATCGCCGTCGATCTCAAGCTCGAACCACTCGCCGACTGCCGGCACCGGCGGGTGCGTGGGGACTTCTGGCTGCGGTTGTTCCGTTTGCACTTCGCCAGCCGGTCGGACACCTTCGAACTGGCTCTCCATGATGAGCTGGATCGAGTCGTTCACTCGGTCCAAGTCCAACAGGCTGGTCCGGTCTGCTCGGTGCACACGGCTCGACAGCTCCCGAAACCGGTCGTAGAACGTGAGGAGCTGGTCGTCCGTAACAGCAAAGGCTTTTGCCGTCATAACAACCTCCTTAAAGCATCCGGAATATTCCGGAGACGTGTCTTGTTTTCGACAAGACCACAATTCTAGGCACGATAAATGCCCAAAGCCGCAGTTTCATCGAAACAATATATACTACTCCTTTTTGACAAAATTGTCAAGCCGAACAAGAAGCCATTGGATTATATACGGCTTAAAAAAAACGGCCTGCACTATTGTTGATGCAGGCCGAAAAGTAACCAGTGCATAGAGCTCAATGGTCCAAAACAAAGGACCAAAGAACCTAGGCAGCTGTGAGAAGAGCCGACGGCCAGGGGGTATAGAACCCACCGCTAAGCGGGGAATAGTTCCAGTACCATAGCCCGCCGCTGAAGTAGAGGTAGAGGACATAGCGGCGGCCACCCGGGCTGCGAAGAATTGTGCCGTCGAAGCACACCCGGCCGACACGTCTCCACGACTTCGGGATTAACACCATGATCTCCCAGAGGGTCTGGAAGACCAACGCATCTAACCGGATGTCGGCAAGCGCCTTGAGCCGACGGAGCCGTTCCTCGCCCTGAACTTCGCCTTCCCGACGGCGCAGAGTGTTTTCTAACCTGACTTCCGCCAGGTCAATCTGGGTCAAAGCCAGCACGCGCTGATCCTCATCCTCTTCGCCTTCAAGACCTAGGCCATCCGCAGACCCACGCCAGATCGTCCAATTTACTCCGAAAAATAATACTGGATCGAACTTACGCGAGCGATCTACCGCCAAAATCTGCGGCAGAGTCGGCTTAGTGATCGCTGGTGTCCTGGTCGGTTTTTGCACCGCAACCTTGGTCTCAAACGGATTGCGATGCTCGACGAAGGTTTGGCCATGATCAAGGGTCAAACCCTTTCCGGGATCTTTGAGACCCAAGCGAAACTGTCGCCTGATTTCCCGAATGATCCCGTCTTCCTTGTCAAGCCACTTCTCCCAGTCCGGCGTCAGATCCGGACCCACGACCTTGGTTTCTCCCATGGCCGTATCCTCCTTAGATTGTCCGGTTTGCCCGCCGGACTTTGTCGGGGTTGTCTCCAAACTAGACTCGAAATTATTCACTTGCTTACGGGCCCGTAAGCAAGTGTCCAAATCCCAATCTTATTTTTATTAATAATATACAATTTTACTCCTTTTTTGACAAAATTGTCAATGCGAAAAGGGCTGGGTCTGAAAAAATATCCCGCTTGTTAGCGGGATATTTTTTTACATGCCCATTTTTTCCAAGGGCATCGGATACGGAACATTTTGATTATTTAGAAACTCCTTGATCAGGGGCACCACTACGGTCTTTCGATAATATAGCTCATCAGGAGCGTTCAGAATCGGGAACACAACCGATGGAATCAGAAGCTCCTGCGATTGATTATCCCGATAATTCCACATTTTAACCGGCTGGATGATCGGACTTCCCAATTCAACTTCCACAATCTTACAAGCTGATTTCGGGCTTATCGACCGTCCATCAGGCGTGATCAAAGGAGTCGAGCATTCAGAAGGATAATACCCGTACACGCCGCCGCGTCCCGCCACTTCTATAATCTTGGCGGCATCAGTTTCCGCGTCATACAGCGAGGACTGGTAATTGCGCGTGCTTAGGTCCCACACGCTGGCCACCTTTTTGTTCCGTATATCAACAGCAACCACAATACCAGTTTTGTTTCCGGACTCATCAAGCACAACTTGGTCGTTTATTTTAAGAGGATAGACCACGTTTATAACTTCAGGAAAATAAATTGGCGATCCCTGTTTGACGGACATCTCATAAAAGAGCTTCCATTCATCCAAAACCTCCGGTTCTGAGTACCCTTCCAGTGAAATCCCGTGCGCTGACATAAAATCATTTGCGATCCCGATTAGTATTTGGTTTTCTGGAACATCTGCAAGCTCGGGCTGCTGCGCGGCGCCGGTCTCCATCATAAGCGTTTTGGGCCAATAACCTGAAATGCTGATGCTGCCGTTAACCGCGTCAACATTTATAGAATAACCGTTTTCCTCGCCAAGGCTGATTGACTGAAGTTTTGAATTGCCAAAACTCCTAAGATTCACCATGCCGAGTCCCAGCGCGTCCATAAGGCCCGAAAGATCCGCCAAATTATCCGGCTTCATCCGTTTCAAAACAGGACGCTTATCGTCTGCAAATGCCAAAGGCTCGCCTTTGTAAACATATTTGTAATAAACAGGCTGGAAATCAGGCGGGACTATCATGCCGATATCGCTTCCGCCTCCTCCGCCCAAGCCGAGAGGAGCTTGAGTGGCAATATTGTCTGCTTGTTTGGAATCGGCTGTCGCTTCCGCGCTGTCGGTCGTCTTAGGCGTTTCCACGGTTAATTGATTAAGCTCTCCAAACGCGCGCTCTCCCGCTTGGGTAATCCTTACTCCAGGCGAAAGGAAAGTGATCTGGCTGCCGTTTTTGCGGTTGACGTAAAGCGTGGTCGCGATCACTACCAAAAACACGGCTGTCAAAGCTCCCGCAAAAGTCATCCGGCGGAAAAAAGCATGTTTGATTTCCAAAAGCGAGCCGCGGCTTGGTTGGGGTATCCTAAGGTCTTGCGTCATCAGCCGCCTTCGTAAGCCTTCGGCAAAATCTTCGTCAAACTTCGTGTCCGGTTTCGCCTCAAGCAAGCTGGTTATGATTCCAACCAACTGGTCTTCATGTTTTCGAAAAGCGGGATCCAGATTATACAGATCGGCAAGAATTTGATTCACTTTTTCTTCCATAAAAAATTCCTTTCTTATCTTAAATTAATGGTTTCGAAATAATGAGCATAATTAGGGCAAAGATTGCTTCGGCTTGGAGCTTGTGCATGATCCGGCTGAAAGATACTTTGCAGGATGCCTCGCTTTTCCCCATAATTTCCCCTATCTCGCGGTAGGAAAGGCTGTCCCAAACTCTCATGATCACGAGCTCCCGCTGTTCTTTGGGCAGGAGCGCCAGATAACCATTTACTTTTTCGAGCTTCATCGCGGTATCCACGTCCCGCTCCACATTGGAATTGCTTGCCAGATCAAACGCGTCAAAAATGTCCTTGGTGGATTTATTGGTCCGGTAATGGTCGATTACGCTGTTGCGGGCAATCCGATGGATCCAGGAAGAGAACGCGCCCACTGACGGATCAAAACTTTGGATATTTGTTAAGGCCTTTGTGAAAGTCAAACTGGTCAGATCTTCAGCCGTTTCCTTATGGTGCGTGCGGTAATAAATGAAGTTATAGATGCGCTTTACATAGGCATCGTACAAAATGCTGAAAGCGTGCAGTTGCCCTTGTTGGCAACTTGCAATGGCCGAAAGTTCTTGTTGTTCCATGGAATTTTTTTCTCTTTCCATAATTTACGAATCAGGCTTAAAAAGGTAACTTACCCCGTTAGAAATTTTCTGAACTATTTCTAACGGGGTGAAGAGATCACGGTGCCCAAAAAAGGCTTCCCGAACAACGCGTTCTTCAAATTATTAAGCTTTTTTCCGTTCATAATCATCACGCGGAGGTTTAATTTTTCCGCTAACTTCGATGCCACGGGGTCAAACGGCAGGTTTGCGCCGGGATCCCATTTATTCCCCACGATTTTCCTGAAATCGCTCCAAGAAATATTTTTTATGGGTGAAGCATCCGGGAATTTCTTCGGATCCTTGTCGTACACGTAATCAATGTTGCTCAAATTCAAAATAGTCTTAACCCCGTATTTTTTCGCCAACAGCACGGCCACATAATCAGTCGACCAGCCTGGACGGTATCCTGAGGCAATAACTATCGGTTCGCTGGCAGGCTCCTTATGGTTGGGATTGGTAATAATCCTCGGGTGGGCATGGGCGCGAAAAATCGTGCGTAAAAGGTGGCCATTGAGCCTTGTTGAATGAATACCAAGCCAATCAAGATCATCAGGGTTTAAGCAGCGCAATTTTTTTGCCGCTTCCGAATATTTGCGGGAAGTCCGGCCGCCCCCGGTAATTATCAAAAAATGTTCGCGTTTTTTTACCGCGTCCTCAATCACGGTTTTAAATCCGGCCAAAAATTCAACATCAACCTCATCCGGCACGATCAATGACCCTCCTAAAGAAATAATAAACCGGCTATTTTGTGGCATTTTTTTCCTGGTTAAGAATAGACTCTTCCTGCGGCTGGACTGAGCAGGGAGTTCCTTTAAAGCAGTAATACGCCCACTTCTCAAGACGGAGATCAATATATGCCAGCCTTGATCTGTCCTTAGGCGGCACCTGACGGTTCAGTATTAGGGCTAAGCTTGAAAGCTGGGTCAGCACAGGCCGATTGATATCAAGAAGCGCGCTCCAGCCTTCAGAAGACACAAATTGGACTTCAAGGCTTGCTTTGCCGGAAATCTTTGCTCCGGTGAGGCCAGTATTGACTTTCGAGCTCCACTGCCTCTGGACTGAAACGATAAAAGCCGCCAGCTTAGGGTTCAATGGCTCGTTGATTGCCACGTTTTCTTCCAAAAAATTGGCCACTTGCAATAATTCCTTCTCCTCGCTCGTCTGCTTGATTACCATCCCTTCCTCGTCCACCAAGTAATCCTGATTATTAGTCCTTAGGATAAACCCTTTGTTTCGCTCCGTTACGGTAAGGCTGATGCTGTCTGGCCAGGACCTTTTTGATTTGGAAATTTCTTTAACCATTGGAAGCTTGGCTGTAAGAAGACTGTTGACGTATCCCCGGCTCAAAAGGATGGAATGGTTTTTTGGTATCAAAAACGCTCGATCTTCCCCGGCTCTGATCAGCGCGTCTCTTATCTGCTCGGAGCTTACCTGGGTGTTTCCTGAAACTGTCACGTTCACGACCCTGAAGGTTGACGCAAAAAACAAAAAATAAATCAGAACAAGCAATAAGGCTATTGTTGTAAATCTTCCGACTTTCGATCTTATGAAAAAACGCAAAATCGGGAGCTTTTGCGATGGAAAAATCCGCTTGTAAGAAGCGGCAGCCTTAAGCTTTGTGCGGAATTCCTTGGAGCCAAAATCTCTTTTTGGTTTTCTCCTGTGTTTGGAAATGATCACGTTTAGAAATTAGATATTAGAAATTAGATATTTATAACCATGCTTTTAAAATCCTTAGGGATTCTCGAAAGAACTTCTGTTTTCTCAGAAACCACTATCATATCCTCAATCCTGACTCCGAATTTACCCGGCAGATAAATGCCAGGCTCCATAGTCGCCACGTTATTGCGGCGTAAAACCTGATCTGAATCAGGCGACAGGCTGGGAAGTTCGTGTATCTGAAGCCCCACTCCATGGCCCGAATTATGGGTGAAAAACTTCCCATATCCGGCTTTTTGGATTGAGTCGTAAACCTGCGAATGGACTTCTTTCGCCTCAATGCCTATTTTAGCAGATTTAATGCCTGAAGCCTGGGCATTAAGCACTATATTGTAAACCTTCTCGTGATGAGCGCTGGGGCGGCCAACAAACAGGGTTCTTGAGAAATCCGAATGGTAACCTTTGAATTTGAAGCCAAAATCAAGGAGTAAAAAATTATCCCGGCCGATTTTTTTATTCGAGCTGGAATGATGCGGCGCGGCGGCATTTGGCCCAAAAGCGATAATCGGATCGAAAGCGTTGGCCTCGGCTCCCAAATTTTTTCCTATTCGTTCGATCTTGTAAGCAATTTCGGCTTCAGAAGGATGTATATACTTAAGTATATACTTGCGTATATACTTAAAAGTTTCGTCTATAATTTGGCTCCCTTTTCTGATGAACGCGATCTCTTGCGCCGTTTTTTGCGCGCGAAAGTTTTCTATGACATCATGCGTGATTGTCCATCTAAAGCCTGTGGGATTTTTAAGATTGTTAAACTCGCGGAGGCTGATGAGGTCTTCCACGCCAACTTTTTTTATTCCCGATCTTTTTAAAACAGAGGGGTATTGCTCCAGCGGCTTAACGGGAATGGCGGTTTCTTTTTTTGCGCGCAAAAAATATCTTGGATCCACAAAAAGCATGGCTGAATTTTTGGCAATCAAAAGCATCCCAGCCGACCCCGTAAAGCCTGACAAATATTGCCGGTTGTTTTTGGTCATTACCAAAAAAGCCTCCACGCCCAAGTCTTTAATTGTCTCTTGAATCTTTCGGATTTGTCCAGATGCCATATTACTTGCCTAAAATCCTTGGGAGCAACGGATTAATTCTGGTCATTATTTCGTAATTGATCGTGCCGGCAATTAGGCCAAGTTCATCCGGCAGTATCTCCTGCCTGCCCTGTTTGCCGATCAAAACTGCCTCGTCTCCTGATTTGACATTGGGAACATCGGTGACATCCGCGGAAACAAGATTCATATAAACTCTGCCGCGAATTTTGCAACGTTTCCCTCCGACTAAAACTTCGGCAAGATTCGAAAGCCTGCGGTCATATCCTTCGAAATATCCAACTGGTAAAATCGCGAGTTTTGTCTTTCTGGCCGTTTTGTAAGTCCGGCCATAGCCGACGTAGGCACCGCCCGGAAGATCCTTTACAGCCAAAATTTTTGCTTTCCAGGCCATTACAGGCTTGAGGCTAAAATCGGGATTGCGTTTCTTGACCAATGAATGGATTGATTTGTACGACTGGTGGCCGTAAATGCCGATCCCAATTCGCGCGAGGTTAAAATGGCTTTCCGGGAAAGACAAGGCTGACGCCGTGCAGGCAATATGCTTGATAGGGACCTGGATATTTGCCTTGTTGAGGTCATCAATAATTTTATTAAAATGCCCTAACTGAACCATGGTAAACCCGGGGTCGTCTTCTGATGAGGCAAAATGGCTGAACAGTCCTTCAATTTTTATATTAGGAAATTTTTGGATTTGCCGAACAAGCCCCGCCACTTCGCGGGCGGCGACGCCCAGTCGTGAAAGCCCGGTCCCTGCTTTGATATGCACGATTGCTTTTTTCTTAAGCTTTGAGGCGGCGGATGAAATGGCCCGGGCTTGTCCTGTCTCGTAAACCACAAGCCGGATATTATTTTTGATAGCAAGGTCCGCCTCGCCCAACTTATAATAATTCAAAACCAAAATTGGTTTTTTGATTTTATTTGCCCGCAATTCCAGGGCTTCGGTCAGATTGGCCGTGCCAAACCAGTCAACATAAGGCTCAATCAGGCGCGAGACAAGCAATGAGTCATGGCCGTACGCGTTGCTTTTGACTACTGCCATCAAGGAAGCAGTCCCTAAAACTTTCCGGAACTGCTTGGCATTATGAATCAGGGCTGATTTCGAAATTTCCACCCAGGATAGATTCCCCATTTTGCTCTTTACACTCTTTTTATCCCTTTAATGTTTGCTTTAGAATTTCAATGCACTCGCCTCTTAAAACCCCGGAAACAACTTCGCAATCTTTTGGCACAAGTTCAGAAATGCTTTTGGACCAATGGTTAGAGTGTTCAAAAAATTCCAAAGCATCCTTCCTGCTCATGCCATAAACAATTCGCCTGATTTTCTCCCAAAGTGCGGCTCCGGTGCACATCATGCAAGGTTCAGCCGTAGAATACAGGACGCAGTCCGGCAAGTGTCTGCTTTTTAGAGCCCTGCATGCTTTGCTTATAGCTTTAATTTCCGCGTGCTGCGTGCCATCGTTGTCTTCATAAGTGGTTGAACAAGCCTTTGCCATAACCTTTCCATTGCAAACCACGACTGCTCCAAATCTTTTTGGGCCCATTCCTTTCTTTGCTTCCTCCAAAGCAACCATCATAAAATGCTCATCTTCTGTCATTCCTTATTTCCTTAAATCCCAAAGACCTTTGCAAGACTTTTGGGACCTTGATCGAGCCATCTTTTTGCTGGTAGTTTTCGAAAATCGCGATTGGAAGCCTGGTAAGCGCGATTGCCGTGCCGTTCAAAGTATGGACGAATTCCGCGGATCCGTCGTCCTTTCTGTATTTAATATTCAGCCGCCTCGCTTGGTAATCAGTGCAGTTGCTGGTTGATGTAATTTCACCATAGCCGCCATTTTCCCCGACCATGGTCATCCAGGCTTCAATATCAAACTTGCGATAAGCGGGCCCTCCCAAATCAGCCGAAGCTATATCGATGACGCGGAAAGGGATCTGCAACCCTTCGCAAATTTCCCGCTCGATTGCCAAAAGCTCTTTGTGCATTTTTTCACTCTCCTGAGGCTTGCAGTACACAAACATTTCTAACTTTGTGAATTGATGCACTCGATATAAACCTTTGCTCACCCTTCCATATGCCCCGCCCTCGGTCCGGAAGCAATGCGAGAGAGCCACGTATTTAACCGGCCCTTTTGATAGATCCAAAACTTCATTGCTGTGATATCCTCCAACCGTAATCTCCGCGGTCCCGATCAAGCTCAAATCCGTATTCTCTATAGAATAAACCTGGGTCTCAGGACCCCTTGGGCTGAACCCTATTCCTTCCAATATTTGATTCTTTGCCAAATCCGGTGTTTCCATCAGCATATAACCGCGCTTGGTTGCTGTTTCAATCCCGTAATTTACAAGCGCCCGATTCAGCCGGACCAAGTCGTTTTTTAGAAAATAAAACTTTGCCCCAGCGACTTTCGCGCCTCGCTCAAAATCTATCTGATCAAGTGCAAGCATCAACTGCTCATGATCCTTGGGCTTAAAATCAAATTTTGGAATTTTACCTGACTCCTCCAAAACCTTAAAATCCTCTTCGCCCCCGATCGGCGACTCGGGATGGGTAAGGTTCGGAGTTTTTTCAAGCAATATTTTGTATTCCGCCTCGACTTCTGCCAACTCTTTTTCGGCCAGGTCTATATCGCGGCCGACTTCCTTCATTTTTAGGATTTCTTCATCCAAGGGTTTGGTCTTGGATTTTTTGTTGCGCAATGCTCGCAGTTGGTCAATCTGAAGAATTCTTTCCCGCCGCATAACATCCAATTCCAAAAGCCTGTCCACGTCAATATCGACTCCGCGATTCTGATTATTTTTCTTAACCAAATCTGCATTTTCTCTTATAAATTTTATGTCTAGCATATTCTATTTCCTATTCCCTATTTACTATTTTCTAACTCCTTAAAAATATCTTTAATTTTCTCAATAGCGTGCTTGCGATGATTCAAAATTTCGTGCTCCTCTTCCGTCAGATCACAGTAGTACTTTCCGTAATTAGGAAAATACATCAAGGACCTGTAAGGATAGCCCTGGATTCTCTTGTCAGAAGGATGGTCGGCAATTACCCCTTCCACGTCCGCGCGCGAAGTCATGACGCCGAACGGCGTTGCAAGCGCCAAAAAAACATTTAACCTGCACTTTTTATTTTCCTGGCTCTCCATTCTTTTATAAACCTCATCTATCAATTCTTCATCAGACGCGTCTCTCCCAAGCCACCGGCGGCTTTTGATTCCAGGCTCTCCATTTAAAGCATCTATTTCAAACCCACCGTCGTCTACCAGAGTCGGGATCTTGGACTGCTCATAATAATACTTAGCCTTAAGCAAAGCGTTCTCTTCAAAAGTCTTGCCAGTTTCTTCCGGCTCCTCAATATTCAAATCTTTAGGGCTCACGAATTCAAACTTGAAACCGAAATCAGTCAATAATTTCTTGTATTCCTCAAACTTCCCAGGATTAGTTGTGCCAATTAAAAGTTTGCGCATATTGTTCGAACGAAGCGAGAACTATAATCCTATCTCTCCCGCATGCTCTTTCATTGCATCCATCGAAACTCCCACTGCTTCCGGCAACTCGATGCCCATATACTCTTTGCAAAGCAAAATTAGATCTCTCCTGACCCCTGCGGCAAAACTTTTTGACTTAAATTTCTTAAGCACCGATTCCATGGTAACTGAAGCCAATTTTTTGTCTGGCTGGATCAGAGCGGCCGCGGTAATTAAACCCGCAAGTTCATCCATGCAAAACAAAGTTTTCTCCATCATTGTTTCAGGTTTGATCCCATGAACCCAGTTATGGACATGCACCGCTTTTACGATCTCCGGCTTTAAATCTGTTTTCTCAAGAATTTCCTTGGCAACCAGGCTGTGTTTGTTAAAGTCATCCGCAGTTTTCTCCCAATCCAGATCATGAAGGATTCCTGCCAATTCCCAATCTTCCTCGTTTTCTCCAAATTTTTTGGCAAACGCTTTCATAATAAATCCAACAGCCAACCCGTGCTTGACCAAATTCGGATTCTTGATATGCTGATTTAAAAGCTTAAATGCTTCCTGTCTTGTCATAATTTCTTTTTCCGCGAGGCACTGTTGCAAAACCAGCCTTCGCAGATCGGCTCATCCGATCGAGAACGCAGGCGGCGTTGAGCGTAAGCGAAACGACCGCCGGTAGTTTTGCAATCGGTGCCGAGCTAATCCTCCCTCATAGGCGGGAATATTACTGTCTCCCGCAAAGATTTGTTCATCAGCACCGCAAACACCCGCTCGCTCATGCCAAACCCTACTGCCGGAGGCATGCCGTATTCCAAGGCTTCCACAAAGTCCTCGTCCATCATTTGCGCTTCCTTGTCCCCTGCTTGCCGCAATTTCATCTGCTCCTCAAATCTTGAACGCTGGTCAAGCGGATCGTTCAATTCAGCAAATGCATTGCAAAGCTCAGTCCCGCCCGCCAAAATCTGGAACCGCAAAACTTTTTTTGGATCTTTCGGATCGCGCTTGGCTAAAGGGGTTGTTTCAACGGGATGCCCGACCAAAAAGCACGGCTGAATCAGTTTGGAGCGGACCGTTTTTTTGTAAATTGCGTCAATCAGCCTGCCCTTGCCCATGCCAGGCTTTGCATCAGCTCCAATTTCTTTGGCTTTTGCCTCAAGCTTAGCAACATCTGCTTTGGCAATATCAAGACCGGTGGCATCTTGAAACGCTTTAAAATAGTCAATTTTGGCCCATTTGGCTCCCCAATTGATTTTATGACCCTCGTATTCAGTTTCCATACCTCCGGTCACTTTTTTCACTATCTGCTTAAAAAGTTTTTCCGAAAGCTTCATGCCATCTTTATGGTCGGCGTAAGCCCAGTAAAATTCCATATCATCGTATTCCTGCAGGTGTTCGCGGTCTATTCCTTCGTTTCGGAAAAGCCTTCCTATTTCAAAAACTTTTTCATATCCGCCCACCAAAAGCCGCTTAAGCGGAAGCTCCAAGGAAATTCTCAAATAAAAATCACGATTCAAAGCGTTGTGGTGAGTAATGAAAGGCTCTGCGTCAGCCCCTCCCGGAATATTTTCCAAAACCGGATTCCAGACTTCCAAAAACCCTTGCTTAACCATAAAGTCACGGGTCGCTTGCCAAAACAAAGCTTTCTTGCGGAACAACTCGCGAGTTTCAGGATTGGCAATCAAATCCAAATATCGTTTCCGCAACCTGGTCTCTAAATCTTTGAGGCCAAAAAACTGTTGAGGAATAGGCAGGATGCTTTTAGCTATTAGCTTATAGCTTTGAGTTTCCAAAGTCTTTTCGTTTGTCTTTGATAACGCCAAAGTGCCTGTTGCTTCAATAAAATCGCCGATATCCAGAAGCTCGGAAAATTCCTTAAACGCTTTTTCGCCCAAAACATCTTCGCGAAGCAAAATTTGAATCGTCCCTGTCCCGTCTTCAATATTTCCGAAAGTCAGTTTGCCATGAGTCCGGATGCTTCGAACGCGCCCAGTTAAAATTATCTGTTTTTGTTGCTGACTAAGCTTGTCGAAGTCTGCAACAGCTTTTGCAATTTCATGAGTCCTCCCAGTTTCAACCGGATAAGGATCAACTCCCTGCTCTTTGAGTTTTTTTAGTTTCTGGATTCGAACCTGCCTGAGTTCTTCTATTTTTTCGCTCATGTCTTTTGACTTTTCCCCTTTTAACTTTTTCGCTTTTCATTATACCATAAATTGCCAGCGTTGACAAAAAAAACAAAATTAGCTCCTATTCCCTTCTTCCCTTCCCTTCAAACTCCAGCATTAAAAATTAAGCGAGCGATTGTTGCAAAACTAGCCTCCGCAGATCGGCTCATCCGATCGAGGAATCAGGTTACAAAAAATCGGCTTCCATGCCGATTTTTTGATAACCGATAGTTTTGCAATTCAATCGCGAGCGAACTACTCTATGCTCACTATCTCATATTCAGTCATGCCCACTGGAGTTTCTACTTTCACTGTCTGTCCGACTTTTGCCCCTAGCAACGACCTTCCGACCAATGATTCATTTGAAATTTTGCCCGCTGCGGGATTGGCCTCGTTTGAGCCAACAATCGTCCATCTCATGGAATTGCCATTAGCTTTCACGCTTACGGTTGAACCAATAGAAACCGACTGATGATTGCCGTTATGGGAAATAATTTCGGCGTTCTTAATCATATCTTCAATTTCCTGAATCCTGCCTTCAATGAAGGCCTGCTCTTCCTTGGCCTGGGCGTAATCCGCGTTTTCTGAAAGATCGCCGTGAGCCACCGCTTCTTGGATGCGCTCGATTATTTCCTTGCGCCGCTCATCCTTCAAAAGCTTAAGCTCATCCTGAAGTTTCTTTAGACCGTCTTCGGTCAATAATACTTTTCTTTGCATGCTATATCTTTATCCTAAAAGATCCCCTTGCCGGGGACCAACCGTTAATAGTGAAGCAATACTAATCGAAAACCGTGCTTTTGTCAACACCCTTTAAACCTTCTTATTCGTGCTTTTAAGCCTGGTCTTTTGGCTCAACAAAACCCTAATTTCCACCAACTCCCGCTTGATATCCTCTATCTCCTTTTCCGCCTTCACATTAGTTTCGAAATCAAGCTCCGCCCGAAGCCTGTCTTTTTCCTCCATCCGGTTCTGGCTCATCAGAATTATCGGGACCTCCACCGCGGCAGTCACTGACAGAACAAGATTCAATAAAATAAACGGATAAGGATCCCATCGCAGTTGGTACGCGTAAATATTCAGCACAATCCAGAAAAGCAAAACCAAAGCAACCAACATTATAAATTCCCAGCTGCCCAGGAAATCTGAAACCTTGTCCGCCATCCTGTCCCCCCTGGTTAACTTTTCTTCGTGAATTTTATTTAAGTTTCTTGACATGATCGTTCTCGCTTAATACTCTAGCAATTCGAAATTCAAAAGTCAAAACCTGCGGCAAGCGAAGTCGAACTATTATTTTTGGAGCCTGTTTTTAAACCACCAATCATAAACGCCTTTGGCAACCGGCACTGCCACGGAACTGCCTTCCCCTCCTGACTCAACCAGAATCGTGAGCGCGATTTGAGGATCGGCTGATGGCGCGTACGAAGTAAACCAAGCATGGGTCCTGCTCATATTTTTGGCATCGAACTGCGCTGTTCCAGTTTTGCCGGAAATTTCCATTGGCAAAGTATTCAGAGATTGAGCAGAGCCGGCAGTTATAGTCTGGCGCATTCCGTCTTGCACGACCTTCAGCCATTTCGGATCCAAAAAATTTTCTGATAGAACTTCTGGCTCCTTTTTCAGCAAAATCTTCCCAGACTGGTCAGATGCTTCGGACACGACAATCGGCCGCATAATTTTACCCCCGCTGGCGATAGTCGCGGTCCAGCTGTTTACTTGCAGCGGGGTGGCCAAAAGATCCCCCTGGCCGATTGAGAAGTGGTAGGTATCCCCCAAATACCATTGCTCATTGCGCTCTTGCTGCTTCCAGTCAGGATCCGGAACCAATCCGTCTTTTTCCGAAGGCAGGTCAATCCCAAGCGCTTTCCCCAAATGGAATTTCCTGAACCATTCGGCCACCTTGTCCGGACCAAGCCCCTGAATTTTGTTTTTGGGGTTTCCGCCGCCAAGGGTATAAAAGAAAATGTCTGAAGACCGGGCGATCGCCGAATAAACATCCATTAGCCCAAGACCGTTTCGGTCGTAGCCGTAAAAAGTAAAATTCCCGATTCTGATCACGCCGTCATCCAAAATTTTGGTTTCTGGGGTAATTGTTCCTTCAGTCAACGCGGCTTGGGCAAGCATAGGCTTTACTGTAGATCCGGGCGGGTATGTGCCGGACAAAACCCGGTTCAGCAACGGATTGTTGGGATCGGAGGCAAGAGATTGGTATTCGGCCGCGCTTATGCCTCGGGCAAACAAGTTGGAGTCAAAAGAAGGCAGGCTGATCAGCGACAAAACTTCACCGGTCTTGGGATTTGTGGCCACAGCCGCGGCTCTTTTAGCCCTTCCCCTGCCCATCACGGAAATTAAGTTGTCATATATAACTTTTTGAAGATCATAATCAATGCTTGTTTTGATGTTGCTGCCTGGGGTGGATGGCACAATATGGAATTCGTCCTTAATTTTTCCGGTGGCATCCATCTCTGTTTGCTTTTGGCCGTGGCTTCCCCGCAAAAAATCCTCATAAAAAACTTCCAGCCCGGTTTTGCCTATAAAATCATTAAACAGGTAATCCTTATTTTGACGCGCCGCGAGTTCATCTTGACTAATTTTGCCCGTGTAGCCGGTCAGGTGAGCGAATACCAAAGGATCTTTATAGTCCCTGATGGGGCTATCCTGCACTTCGAAGCCGGGAAAATCCGAACTGGCGCTGATCAGAACAAGGGCTTGCTCTTTAGGCAAATTCTGCAAAATTGTAATTGGCTGAAGTTCTGTTTTGCCCGCTTTGTTGATTTGGGCAGACAGCTCTTCGTAAGGTCGAGCGGTAATTTTGCTGATTTTAGTGATAATTTCCGTTAATCGCGGTTCCTCTTTCGGAAGATAAGCGGGAATAGCAATCAGCTCAAAACTCGGGACGTTGCTCGCGATAATTTTGCCGAACCTGTCTAAGATCAAACCACGGGGCGCGAACAGATACTGAATCCTTAGCTTGTTCCCTTCTGCCATGCTCCTGTATTCCTCACCCCTGATGGTCTGCAGATATATAACCCTCCCCGCCAACAAGGTAAACATCAAAATCACGCACAAACCCAAAAACCGATAGTTGAGCGCTATCCGTTCGTCTTCAAGGACCCGGTCAGAGTCGGTCAGGCTATCCTTATAAACTTCATCAAACCCAAGCTCCTTGCCACGTTCGATTTTGCGGTTGATGTAATCTATTTCCCGGAAGGGGTTGTTCATGGGGCTAAAATTTTGAACACGCGGTTTTTAATTTGAAAAAGCCAGAACATTGGTTGGGTCAAGATCAGGGCGAAAATCAATTCAGGGAAAATCTTCCTCAAAACCTTGCTCCAAACAGTTGAAAGTGAGGCGAGGTCCAACACAGAAAGCGCCAAAGACAACAGCAAGACCAAAACATTGAAGCATAAAATCCCAAAAAAGACGGCGATATAATTTATTAAGCGCGGGCTTGCTGGCGCGAGCACCGAATTTGCAAGAAAATAAACGGCAACAGCAGTCAGAATTAAGCTTAGGGTTAAAGTTCCGTCCACAAGCCCTGAATAAAAATCAAGCAGAATCCCTGAAAATATCACGACAAACGCCGATTCTTTCCGGCCTGAATGAATCACAGAAATGACCGAATAAATTAAGGCTAAATTAAATCCGGATAATAACGGAATCGTTGAAAACCCGGTTTGCAGCACAATCAGGACCGAAACTAAAAAAAACAATATAAGCCACTTATTGATCTGAAAAAATGGGAGCCTCACTTGATTACGAAAACAAAGTTAAGATGCTTAAGATCAGCAGCCGGCGAGATAAACGCTTCCTGGAACAGCTGCGAAGAGTTGGACCGGACCGATGAAATTTCGCCAATCAACAAGCCTTGGGGAAAATCCCCCGACAATCCCGAAGTGACAACCCTATCCTGGACTTTAATCACTTCATTTTGGGTGACCAGGCCAAATATCAGGCCAAGTCCATGCTCCCCGGAAACCAAGCCGCGAGCCGCTGATTCAGCGACTACCGCGTTTACCAAAATTTTGGGGTCGGTAATCAGCGTCGCTTCAGAATTTGACCCAGATACTTTTGTAATTTTTCCGACCAAAAGCCCGGGCGATGCGATTACCGCCGCATTTTCCCGCACTCCGTCGTTTGCTCCCTTATCAATGGAGATCAGCTGGGAAAAACCCGTGGGGTCGGCCATTATCACCTCCGCCGGGATCAAATCCAATTCGGAATCTTCTTGGAAATTTAAAGCCTTGCGCAAAGCGGAATTTTCCACTTTTGCCGACTGGAGCCTGGCGTTTTCGAAAGACAATTCATTGATTTTTTGATTTAAGGAAGCATTGTCTTTTGCCAAATTTTTTATGGTAAAAATAGTGGCAAAAATCTGCCTTACCCCGCTTGCCGCGGACGCCGTGCGATAAGTGGCCGCGCCGTAAGTTTTATTAAACCCGGCCTTGATAAAGCCCAAAAAACCGGTGGCGTCAAGAATAATAAACCCTGCAACCGCCACAAACAACACAAAGGCACGGAAAAATGTTTTAGTATAAATAAACCTCATGAAATGCAAAAGGAATAATAATTTTTAATTTTGCATTTTGACTTTTGCATTTTGAATTACCTCGGGATTTGCTCAAACTCGGTAATCACCAAAACGTCCTTCAGGTTTTCCAAATCCTCCAAAACAATGCCCGCTCCCCGCACCACGGCTGTCAGGGGATCATCCGCTACCGTCACCGGCATTTGGGTTTCCTGCTCAATCAGTTTATCCAAACCCCGGAGCAGGGCCCCGCCGCCGGCAAGAGTGATCCCTTTTTCCATGATGTCAGCAACCAGTTCCGGAGGGGTTTCTTCAACCGCGGCCTTGATGCTGTTGACAATGACCCGGATAGACCGCTGAAGCGCGGATCGTATCTGGTCGTCCGTAACCGTAACTTCTTTAGGCAGTCCAGTGACCAAATCCCTTCCGCGAATCTGCGCCTTTAATTTCTCTTTAATAGCAGAAGCAGATCCTATCTTAATCTTTACTTCCTCGGCTGTGCGCTCGCCGAGCAAAAGGTTAAATTCATCCCTGGCGAATTGGATTATATTCTCGTTCATTTCATCCCCCGCGATCCGGATGCTTTTGGATATCACGATGCCGCCCAAAGATATAACCGCGATTTCCGAAGTGCCGCCGCCGATATCAACAATCAATGAACCTGTCGGGTCCTGCACTGGAAGCCTTGCTCCAATAGCCGCGGCCATCGGCTCCTCAATTAGAAAAGCAGACCGGGCGCCCGCGTTGAGAGTCGCGTCCTGCACCGCGCGCTTTTCAACTTCCGTAACCCCCGAAGGGATTCCCACCACAACCCTCGGCCGGGACAAAAAACTGAACGCGGCCTGGTTCACTTTTTCTATGAAATACCGCAACATCTGCTCCGTAATTTCAAAATCGGAGATTACGCCGTCCACCAAAGGCCGGTGCGCCACAATGTGGCCTGGGGTTCTCCCAACCATTCTTTTTGCTTCATCCCCAATTGCCAAAATCTGCTTGGTCTTCTGGTTTATCGCGACCACTGAAGGTTCATTAATAACAATACCCTTGCCATGGACATAGACAAGAGTATTGGCTGTTCCCAAATCAATCCCTATATCTTTAGAAAATTTATCGTAAACAAGATCTAAAATAGCCATTGTCGAATAATTACTGAAAAGGAATTGTTTTTATATTTATTTTTTGACTCAGTATTTTTCTAAATTGTAATTTAAATCTAATTGATTGTAAAACTAGTTAATAGCTTTGCGCAAACAACCATTTCCTTCTGGCTTTTTTTCCACAGGCAAAGCACTTCAAATCTTCATTTTGATTGATATTTTCAAGCTCCAAAACGCGGGGAGTCGCTTTTGTGTCCGCCTTCACGCGATTTTCACATTCCAAATCTTCGCACCAAGGGACGCGGATAAAAGCCTTTTGCTTTCCAAGAATGCGCTTGAATTCGTGAATCTCGTCTGCTTCCAAAGTAAGCGCTAATTTAGTCTCTTCGGACTTTTTATATAAATCGGACTGGATTTGCTCAAGCAAATCTGCCACAGACTTTTCCAAACCGGCAAATTTTAATTGACCTTTTTCGAAATTATCCCGTCGAACATACTGTATGGTCTCGCTTTCCAATTCCTTAGCGCCCAATTCAAGCCTAAGGGATACTCCCTTAAGTTCCCATTTGTTAATTCTGAATCCCAAGGAAGATTTAAAATCATCATCTATTACCGCGTTAATGCCTTTCTCCACCAGTTCGCTGTGTATTTCAGCGGTTTTTTGAGAAATTTTCTCCTGAATTTTTACATCCTTGCTGACAATCGGCAATATAACAACTTGGGTAAAAGCGATTTTTGGCGGTAGAACCAAACCTGAATCATCGCCATGGGTCAAAACTAGACCACCGATTGCCCGAGTAGAAAGCCCCCACGACGTTTGGAACGGATTAACCTTTTTTCCGGTTTCATCCAAAAATTCAATGCCGAAAACTTTGGAAAAATTATCAGACAAGTTATGAGAAGTCGCGGCCTGCAAAGCTTTTCCATCTGGCATTACCAATTCTATGGAATAAGTTTCCCTTGCTCCGGCAAAAGTTTCGCCTTTGCTTTTCAATCCAGCATAAACCGAAAGCGCAAAATAATCTTCATAAAATTTCTTGTACCAACCAAGCGCTTTCAGTACCATTTCTTCAGCCTCCCCCGGCGTGCGGTGCACAGTATGTCCTTCCTGCCATAGAAATTCAGATGTTCGAAGAAAAGGATAAGTCCGCTTCTCCCATCTGACAATATTGCACCATTGGTTGACTTTCAAAGGCAAATCACGCCAACTTTGAATCCAATCAACAAAAGTTTTGTACATTATGGTTTCCGAAGTCGGCCGAATAACCAGCGGTTCGCTAAGTTTTTCTCCACCAGCATGTTCAACTACGGCCAGCTCTGGTGAAAATCCTTGCAAATGCTCTTTTTCTTTTTTGATTAAAGAATAAGGAATAAATAATGGAAAATAAACATTGCGCACGCCATCTTTTTTAAACCAAGAATCAAGTATGCTTTGCACTTTTTCCCAAATCGAATAACCATCAGGCTTGATTATCATTGCACCTTTAACTTCGGAGTAATCAGCCAATCCCGCTCGCAAAACCACGTCATGATACCAGTCGGAAATGTTCTCTGATTTTTTTGTCAGCCCTTTTTTTTCGTATGTCTTAACCATAAGGCAATTATACATTATCTTGACCTAATGAGCAAAACACTATTTGATTTAATAATTCCACACCAAACGCACTTCCGAGCAACCCTGATAATGATCACGTTGCTGATGCCTGCGATCATTCTAGGTTTCCTGAAACAGCCACCATACGTGTTTTAGACGATCGTCGATTTGACGTATAATCGTTTGATCATTGAACTAAAACGCGGCCCTCGAGAACGCTCACATAAGGATCTATCTTCAACTCCGCAAGCAATTCCTTAAACTCCGGATGCAGTTCCCATGGCCCAATCATGACGCTCTTCTGCAGGTTTATAAATCCGTTGATCTTTAAAAATTGGCGTAAAAAATTTCGCGCCTTTCTTTTCTCTTCCGGTATGTCAAAAATCACGATGGTGGAAAAACCGTTGTCCTTGCGCTTTTTTCCCGCTTGGCTGTAACTGTACCGTAAACTTTTTGCTCTCCCTAAATCCGTGATGATATAGTAAGCCTTTTTGTTCTTTTCAACCTTTTTCACTAATCCCTGGCGTTTCAGATCCCAAAAAGCGCGAGAAATCTTGTACCGTTCGTAATTGTTTAACCTTCGTATATACTGATACTTGCCCTCAAACGGATACGGGACCATTTCACCAACATCGCGAAGAAAACAGAGGATCTCCTCAGTGATTCTTTTTGCGTATCGCTTTATCTTTGTTTCTGGCGCCGCCTTCATACGTGTTTTAGACGATCGTCGATTTGACGTATAATCGCTTTACAAAATGTTTTTGATCCGGTCCAGGATATTAAACTTGCTTACGTCCTTTACCGTTACAAAAAGCATCAATAAAATCAACAAAGCAAAGCCTACCGTATTGGCAATCGCCTCGGCCTGCTGCGGCAGTTTTTTCCCTCGAATTTTCTCGATTGCCAAGAAAAGCACCCTTCCACCGTCCAAAGCCGGGAACGGAATGGCGTTGATTACCGCCAAATTAACAGAAAGCACTGCCGTAAACTGCATTAGATAAACAAAACCAAGTTGGGCCACATCTCTGGTAAGAACCGCTATCCCGACTGGGCCTGCCAATCCTACGTTCACTCCCTGACCCGAAATCCAATGGCTTATAACGAACCAAAACGCGCTTATTGTGGCTACAAGCAACCGAAATGCCGCGACTATTCCCTGCGGGATAACTTGATACCAGGGATATCTTACATAGCCAACAGAGGCCAAAGCCACTCCCAAACGGCCTTCATCAGGCGGAGGGTCAAGCCTTGGCGTAATTGTTGCCCTTATCTCGTCCTTCCCCCGTTTAAACAAATACTCGGTTGCTTTTCCCGCGCTGACCTGGGTTGCTTCCTGCATCTGCTCAACAGAATCAATCGTAAGGCCATTGACTGCCAAAATCCTGTCTCCGACCTTTACCCCAGCTTCTTGAGCCGGGCTTGCAGGAGCCACGCTTATAATTGCCACGGAAACATCGCGAATTTGCGCGTTTTTTGGAAGCTGCTCGCCTTCAACCACTACCGTGGGCAAACCGATGCCTGCGCCGATGCTCATCAAAACCGCGGCCAGGACAAAATTCATTGAGACGCCGGCGATCAAAACCCAAAACCTTTTGCCAGCGCTCTTGCTGGCAAAACTTCGCGGATCCTCACTGTCTCCATTTTCGCCCAAAATTTTCACAAATCCCCCCAAAGGGATCCAATTGATCGAATAGATTGTCTCTCCCCGCTTGAGTCCAAACATCCTTGGAGGGAAACCAAAGCCGAATTCCTCCACTTTCATTCCGGCTCTTTTGGCAACAATAAAATGGCCGAGCTCGTGCACAAACACGAGCAGGCCAAGAATTATTACAAAAATAACTATGGTAAGTAAAATCATGGCTAGTTGCAAGTTCATAAAGTGACAAGTTATAAAGTCCCGGGACTTTACGAACTTTATAAACTTTATGAACTTTTTACTTAAATCGTCATTACTTCCTTTTCCTTCGCTTCCGCGGCCTTTTTTATCTCCTCGTTATACTTGTCAACCATTTTTTGCAAATCTTCCTTGCCGCGAATCTTGTCATCTTCAGAAATTTTCCCGTCTTTTTCCAAGGCCTGTATCTGTTTCCAGGTTTCTTCCCGTATATTTCGGACTGAAACCCTGGCTTTCTCCGCGACCTGCCCGACAACTTTTACCAGTTCCCCCCGCCGCTCTTCGGTCATCTGCGGAATAGCAAGCCTTACAAAATTCCCGTCATTTGAAGGATTAATCCCGATGTTGGACGCCTGGATGGCTTTTTCTATATCTTTAATCGCGCTCTTATCGTAAGGCTGGATGGAAATAATCCTGGCTTCAGGAACCGTGATTTGCGCAAGCTGGATTAAGGGGGTTCTTGTCCCATAATAATCGATTTCCAGATGCTCAACCAAAGAAGCGGATGCGCGTCCGGTCCGCAAGGTCGAAAGCTCCTGCTTCAAATGCTCAACAGCTTTTGAAAATTCCGGTTCTTTTTTATCAATCAAACTTAAATTCATCATACTGTTTTCATACTATTTTGTTTGTCCAATTCCTAAATAAAGAGTATTGGACGATTCAGGATTAATTAGGACCAATCTTACCGAAGCGGTGGTTGGCAATTTTTTGGTCTCCCAGGTAACCCCGCCGTTTAGGCTTTTGAACAAAGTCGAGCTGATCGAGGCGTAGATGTTGTTGGAATTAACAGGGTTTACCGCCACCGAAGAAACCGCTAATTGGGAATTATCCTTGGCAGGAAGCGTGATCGATGCCCAATTTAGCCCATTATCCACAGACCGAACCAACCCTTGCTGTGTTCCTAAATATATCACCCCTGATTGCTTTTGATCCAGAGCCAAATCGTAGAAAGTGCTGACAGTAACCGAGGCGTTGTTTCGTGAGAATAAACTATTGGAAGCCAGCGCGGTTGAGATCGAAGACCATGTGGTTCCCAAATCAGCGCTCCGGAAAAGCCCGTCGTTTAGGGTTAGGGCATACACTGTGCTTCCCGAAGATCTTACTTTGATTACCCTATTGCCGAAATCCTTGACCAACTGCCAGGTTTTGCCCTCATCGAAGGAGCGGATTATCTCACCGGAATTAAGCCCCACGATTATAATTTTGGAGTTGGTTTTTGCGACGTCAATGGTCAAAACAGTATTGCCCTTGGAA
Source organism: Candidatus Doudnabacteria bacterium (assembly GCA_016199215.1). GTDB lineage: Bacteria > Patescibacteriota > Doudnabacteria > UBA920 > O2-02-FULL-48-8 > JACQPC01. The sequence continues at coordinate 68,413 of JACQHB010000006.1, forward strand.
GCTTCGGAATAAATATCCACCCAAGTGACGCCGCTATCATAACTTTTTATGACTTTTCCGTTATTTCCGGAAATCCCCACCGCGTAAACAATATTGCTTGAATTAGGGTCAACCCTGATGTCTCCCACCGCTATTCCGGTAAGTATGTAAGTCCAGGTTTCGCCCGCGTCTTCCGACTTATAAATACCTTCCGAAGAGCCCAGATATAAAACATCGAAGTTTCTCGGATCAAACTCAAGCGCGTTTGGGGAAACTGAAAACTGGCCTTTTTGCTTTGCGAATTTGTTGGCAAAATGGAAGCTCTCGCCGCTGTCGTCTGACTTCAATATGCCTCTGCCGCCGCTGCCCAGACTAAAGATGCCTCCCAGATCGCAGCTGGCAGCCGTCAAAGCAACACCAGCAAGAAGAATGGCAATTTTTCTCATACCGAAAAATTTAAAATTAAATTGGAAAGCAAAAGCTTGCTGTTCACATTTCTATCCATCAATCCGGACGCGGCGAGCAGATGGCGCTTATGCCCGTGGTTTTTACTCAAAACAATCCATGATTCCAAAATTTCTTTTATCTGGGCTGTTTCCAGATCCGCGATTTCATAAACCATTTTCATTTTGTCCACCAAATCTCCCCTGGTCAAAATTTCGAATAACGCCAGCGTCCGCTCCAGTTCGGCGATTTGATCCTCACTCGCGTTCAAAATTTTATAAGCAATCCCCGGCCTGCCCAAGGACAATTTTTGAGCAAGCAATCTTTTTTGATCTGGCGCTTGTTCCAGAAAAGTTTTGTACTCTTCTTCCAACACCAGCCCGAATGTAACTTTCTGGGCTCGCGAAGTTATAGTTGAAAGCAGTTTTTGCGGATTGCTGGTAATCAAAATTATCACAGTTCCCGGCTTGGGCTCCTCAAACACCTTAAGCAAGGCGTTAGATGCCTCCGTGGTCATATTTTCCGCGTCGTCAATAACCGCGACTTTATACGAAGCGGAATACGGCTTAAGCGAAAGTTTATATGCCAAATCCCTTATGGCTTCGATCCTAATTCCTTCGCGCCCCACAATCTCGATGCAATCAGGGTTATTCTTGATCGTGCCGATGAGAAATTCCGCGAATTTTTGCGCAACAGTTTTTTTGCCGACACCAGCGGGCCCGGCAAATATGTAAGCGTGGGCAATCCTGCCTGATTGGATAGCCTTGGTCAAAAATTCAGTTTGTTTTTGGTGTCCAAGAATTTGCCAATCCATAAGTTAATTATAGCAAGTCTTGACATTTTCTCCAAAGCTGCGGCTCGCATTGAGCGCGAGAGCCAGTCCGTCTTCCTCCCCCATTCTGATTTTTTGTAAGCGAAGGCGCACTCGCAAAAATTAGCCGTTAATTTTTGCGAAGTGCGCCGAGCATAAAAAAAACCAGTAGACCTTTTTAATCGATCCTGCGATCATTTTCGCGAAGTTTCGATTACAGTCTACTGGTTTTTACCCCGGGTTGGTTGACTCCCGAATAAATGCCGGGCGTCGGACCTGAGCTCAAGATGGGCTTAACCGAGAGTAATCATAAAACCCCTAAATTTTTTCGTCAAAATTTTTCCAAAACCCCAGTAACAATCGAGTTTTTTTATCGTTGTGTTCACAACTTGTTGAAAATCGGTGAGTAAATATTTTCTCTTTCATAGTAAAAAGCCACCTCGTCGGTGGCTATTTTACATACGAACCGGTGTGGTACTGACCTGTAAGCTTTGCTCTTACGAACTCGGCTTCTCTCGGGGAAAAGGTCCAAGAGGTTTCCCTTGCTTGTTTGACACCCAAGGCGTTTCTTCCTTAAGCGTACCCTTTCAGATCAATATCTCTTGATCCATCGAACAACCTTTTCAAGCTGTCCGCTCCGCAAAGATTGCTCTTTACGAAGACCATGGTAAACCCATTTTAACGATGGCAAAAAAAGTAGTCAACTGGTTTTGAAAGCATAAAAAATAAGCCTAAATTCAAGGCTTTTTAAAACTCTTGTGTATAAGCTGTGATTATCAGGAGGATATTCTGTAGGTAATCCCAAATTCTGATATTAGTGCTTCGGTCTTTGGTTTTATTTAGTGGACAATATGCTTCGTTTATAGCTTTCCAAATTATCCAAAGCAACTCCAGTTCCTTTGGCAACGCAAAGAATGGCGTCATCCGCCACGTAAGCCGGCACTCCCGTTGCCTGGCCAATCAATTTGTCCAGATTCCGAAGCAATGCCGTGCCGCCGGTTAAAACCATTCCTTTATCAATAATGTCAGCCGCAAGCTCGGGCGGGCTTTCCTGAAGCACTGATTTAACAGCTTTAATAATCTCCCGCAACTCTTCCTGGATTGCTTCAACAACTTCGTTGGTAGAAACCTGAATGGTTTTTGGCAACCCCTGGACCATATCGCGCCCCCGAATTTCAATAGTCGCTTCTTTTTCCACGGGCAAAGCTGATCCGATCTTGATTTTTATTTCTTCCGCTGTCCGATCACCCACCGCCAAGCCGTGCTTTCTCCTGATATATTCCGTAATTGCCATGTCCAATTTGTTCCCAGCCACCCGCACAGAAGTCTGGGTCACAATGCCGCCCAAAGAAAGAATAGCCACATCAGTTGTTCCGCCGCCGATATCAATGACCATGTTGCCTGAAGGCGCTGCTATATCAATACCGGCCCCAATTGCCGCGGCGACTGTTTCCTTCACCACAAAAGCGGCTTTGGCTCCGGCGGCGGTAGCCGCGTCAATCACGGCCCGTCGCTCGGTGGACGTGATTCCTCCAGGAACGGAAATCATTACTTCCGGCCGAAAAAACCTGATATTGCCAGCGGCTTTGTTCAAAAAATACCGAAGCATGGCCTCTGTTACCCGATAATCGGCAATCACCCCGTCTTTCATGGGTTTATGCGCGATGATCGTGTCAGGAGTGCGGCCGAGCATTTCCTTGGCCTCTTGCCCTACTGCCAGGACTTTATTATCCACCACAGAAACCGCCACCACTGTGGGTTCATTTATAATAATGCCCTTTTTGGGGACGAAAACCAAAGTATTGGCAGTCCCTAAATCTATTCCGATTTTCTTTAAAAACATAAATCAAATTTCTAATTGCTCTAATTTCTAATTGACCTAAATAAGGTCTAAGCGCCAAATCCCAAGGTCTAAACAGATTTTAGAATAATTAGTCATTGGGATTTAGATAAATTATTTAGACTAATTAGAACAATTAGGTTAATTAGGTCAATTCTCTACCCTTTTAATATCCGCCCCTAACTTAACCAACCTTTCTTCTAAGCCCTCATATCCCCGATCAATGTGCTCTATATTATCCAATTCAGTTTGCCCATCCGCTACCAAACCTGCTATAACCAGCGTAATCCCCATGCGCAAATCAAAAGTGGCAATCCTTTGCCCATGAAGAGAGGTTGGGCCTTTTATTTTAACACGGTGAGGATCCAACACCTCAACGCTCGCGCCCATTTTAGCCAATTCCGCCACATAACCCAAACGGTTCTCGTACATCCATTCATAAATGAAAGTTTCGCCTTCCGCCTGGGTGGCAAGCACGGCCATTGGCGGCAAAAAGTCTGAATTCAATTTTGGATACAAACCCGATTGGAGCTTAGGATGGGCTTTATAGGGTTTGGAAGAAATTTTGACACGAACATATTCATCGCCAACTTCCAAATTCACGCCCATCGCCTTGATCTTCAGAAGGAAATCATCCAGGCAATTGGGATTCAGGCCTGTTATTCTAACGTCGCTTTTTGTGGCTGCCGCCAACGTAATCAAGCTTGCCGCTTCTTCAGAATCAGGAATTACGGAAATTTCCGCGCCAGTTAATTTTTCGACCCCCTCAATAGTGATCGTCGTGGTTCCCGCACCCGTAATCCTTGCCCCCATTTTGTTCAAAAATTCAGCCAGTTGCTGGACATGGGGTTCCATTGCGGCAAGTTTGATGATTGTGGTCCCAGCGGCTGTAGCCGCTGCCATCATGGCGTTTTCCGTGGCAGTAACCGAGCTTTCCTCAAGCACTATTTTATTGCCTCGTAATTCTTCGGCAAAAAAAACCAGGCCGTCGTCAGTATGGAAAGAAGCACCCAAGGCGTTTAATGCCTTAACATGGGTATTAATAGGCCGAACACCGATGCGGTCTCCGCCCGGGTAAGGAATCTCTACTTTTTTTATTCGCGCAAGCAAAGATCCCAAAAGCAGGATCGAAGCCCGAAGTTTGGCAACCAAAGCAGGATTGGGACAGTGATTGGTCACGTTTTTTGCCCAAATCACAACTTCGTGGTCTTTATACTCAACCTCGGCTCCCAAATCAGCGATAATTGCCGTCATAGCCTCCACATCCGCTATTCTTGGGACGTTGCGCAAGACGCACTTTTGGTCAGTCAAAAGACATGCTGCCATTAGCGGCAAAACCGCGTTCTTTGAACCGCTAACCCTTATTTCTCCTGACAGAGGTCTCCCGCCATTTATTACAAACTTGCTCATAGCTTACCTATTTTATCAAAAGCTGGCTTAATGGTAAAATACGATTAATGAGGCTTAGAAACAGATTTCTTTTGGTAGGGCTGGGAGTCCTGCTGTTTGTTCTTCTAACCCCTGCTTTAATCTTGTTTGCGGGTGGTTTTAAGTTTGACTTTTCTACATTCAAGATTATCAAGACAGGAAGCCTTGTTGTCAGAAGCGAGCCTTCCCGCGCGGAAATTTTTATAGATTCAGAAAAAAAGAGGTCAACGCCGGCGGTAATACGATTTTTGACCCCGAATGACTATACGATTACAATCAGCAAAAATAACTATCAATCCTGGACCAAAAGGTTGGCAATCCGCTCTCAGCTGGTCACCTGGGCCAACCTCAACCGGGACTTTATCACGCTGTTTATGGCCACCCCCATTCTGCAAAAAAAATCCCCCGCTCAAACTTCAAATCAAGAAGACCAGGACATCACGGCGTGGCAGATAATCGAAAACCGGCTTGTCCGGGTTAATCCCAATGACCAGGGCCAACAGGTTGTCATTGACAATTTGCCCTCCCACGAAACTTCCAAAATTATTTTAGGAGGAAATTATCTGTTTCTCCTTCTTGATTCAACCCTGTATAAGCTGAACGACGGTTTGGAACAAATTTATCAGCCGGTAGTCGACGCTAATTGGGACAAACCGTCGGATAAATTAGTTTTGTTCAACAATAATGAAATTCTCCTTTACGATCCGATATCCTCCTCAAGTCCCGATTTGGTTCTTCGCTCCATCAGTCCCATAAGCGCAGCCAAACTGAATTGGTTCACCGGATATGTTTTTTTCCAGAACGAAGGCAAAATAAAAGCCATCGAGCTGGATGGCCGGGACCATAGAAACACTTACACTATCGTGGACGCAATGGATGATTTCGAGTTAGACGAAAAAGGGAAAATATTGCAGGTATTTGACCAGAAGGAAGTTAAAGAGTATCAAATAAGATAAATTCGAAGAACGAAGCACTAAATTCGAAACAATATCTAAATTCAAATATTAAATGTTCAAAACCAGCTTTGAATTTGTTTAGGATTTCGATATTAGAATTTCGGATTCAATATCCCGCTTTATCCAAAGCCTCATTTACTAGCTTATCGGCTAGTTTATTTTTTTCCCTGGGCACGTGCTTGTATTCAACTTTCAAAAACTTATTCGACAATTTGAACACTTCGGCAATCAATTTTTGCAGTTCCGGCTCTTTGATTTTGTATTGGCCGTTCAATTGCCGCGTTACCAGTTCTGAATCCAAAAAACAAATCACTTCTGTCGCATCCATATTTGCCGCTTCAGTAAGCCCGGCAATCAAAGCCTTATACTCGGCCTGATTATTCGTGCCCTCACCGATGAACTTTCCGATTTGCTTCAAGGGATGTTCCCCCTCGCCGTAAACCACAAACCCGATTGCCGAAGGCCCCGGATTCCCCCTCGCTCCGCCATCAGTGTAAATAACTATTTTTTTTGACATAACTTCAATTTAATTTTATATCCAAAATTTTAAGCTCAAGGGATTTATTTCCATTCCATTCGTTTGCTGAAAGCTCGAATGCCGCGTCAATATTCCCTCCTATGGTCAATTTACTGGCAAGAAAACCCTGATTGAAAGCAATGGCGTCCAGAGTATGCTGGCCTAATCCCAGTTTCATTTTAAGGTGCTGGCTGGCATTGCCGACCAACCGATAATCTAAAATATTCAACCCGTATGACGCGAATTTTGGCTTATGGTTTCCATAGCCAAACGGGCCGAATTGCTGGATAAAATCAAAATTAGTCCAATTCAGATCCGAAGGCTTTATGACAGCATCAAGTTCGATTGCCGCGGGAGATGAAACATAATTGATACTCTCCGCGTATTCCAACATTTTCTGATGAAACAAATCCAAATTCTGAATAGTCAAAGTAAACCCGGCCGCCTGCGTATGTCCGCCATATTTATAAAGATGATCTTTGCAAAAATTAAGCGCTGCCACCAGGTCAAAATTAGCCGCGGATCGTCCGGATCCAGTGGCATAAACCTCGCCTTTTTCCAAAACCAAAACCGGACGGCAATATTCTTCGGCAAGCTTCCCCGCCACCAAACCAACTACTCCTTTCGGCCAATTATCGCCGCACGCGACTAACACTTTCTTATCCAAGGACATCTCGACCTGGGCTTTAGCCTCGCTCAAAATCTGTTGTGTCAGCATCTGGCGGTGCTGGTTTAGATCATTTAGCTGCAGGGCATAAGCTTCGGCTTCAGATGGATTTTGAGAAGTCAGCAACTCAAAGGCTGCATTGGCGTGGGCTATGCGGCCCGCCGCATTGATTCTGGGAGCCAAAAGGAAACCAAGAGCAAAAGCATCTATTTTTTCAGGATTTACCCCTGCTACTTTCATAAGCGCTGATAGTCCGGGCCACTTGGTTTTCTTAAGCACCTTCAGACCAAATGAAACCAAAATTCGGTTTTCTCCCGTCAGGCTCTGGCAATCAGCCACCGTGCCAATAGCGACAAGGTCCAAAAGCCACTTTTCCCAACCTGCCGCCATGGCAGGTTGCCCCGACCGCATCGTCGGGGCAACAGACAATGCTTGGACGAGTTTGTACGCAACTCCAACGCCCGTTAAAAACGAAAACGCATAATTATCAGCAGGGTTTTTTGGGTTAATAAGGGCAAAAGCTTTTGGCAATTCTCCTGTGATTTCATGATGATCGGTTATAATCAAGTCAATTCCCAATTCTTGGCATAATTTTGCTTCCTGCGCAGCATTCGTCCCGCAGTCAACAGTAATTATCAACTTTGTCTCAGTTTGGCCGATTTTGCCAATCGCTTCAGGGTTAAGGCCGTATCCTTCCGTAAATCTGTCTGGAATGTAGGCGGCTACTTTTGCTCCAGCCTTTTTGAGGGCCAAAAAAACAACACTCGCCGCCGTAATGGCATCCGCGTCGTAATCAGCATAGATAGTAACTTGCTCTTGCTTGCCTATTGCTTTCCAAATTCTATCCGCGGCTTTCTGCATATCCTTAAACAAGAAAGGATCATGCAGTTTGTTGTAATCAGGATCCAAAAAATCCCTGATTTTTTCCTCATCAACAAGCCCCCGCAATGCCAACAATTTTAAAATAAACGCAGGGTACTGCGGTAGGTTTAAAATTTTCAAATTATCTTGATCGCCAATTTTCCACTCTCTCATATCAATCCTCGCGGCCGACGGGGGTCTTCCTGATAAGATCCCGACTTGTTTGGCAGAAGCATGCTTTTGACCCTGTCTAAAATTTCTTTCGGCTTATTATATCCTTTGATCATAAAGTCCACACGGAACTCTTCTGCTTTCTGCCGGTCTTCTTCCCTCCCCAAATGGGAAAAAACGATTATCGGAACGTGGGCGGTAACCGCGTTGTTGCGAAGATTGCGAATCAATTCAAAACCGTCCATTCTAGGCATGATGATGCCGGTAAATACCAGGTCCGGTTTTTCTTTCAGCGCTACCTCCAATCCATTCAAGCCGTCAGGAGCGGACAACACTTCAAAACCATTGGCCATAAACAGGTCCACATAAAGGTCTCTTTGCTCGAAATCATCATCCACGACCAAAATTTTTTTCTTTTGGCTCATTTTTGCAATTGAGAAGACAGTTGCGGAAGCAGGCTGATGCCTGTCATTTCCGCGGGTTTAGTAATCCCAAGTAATTCTAGCATAGTTGGGGCCACGTCAGAAAGAACCCCTATCGGCACGGTTCCTGCAAGGGAGCTGACTCCCAGATCTTTGCTTTGCCTCCGCCGAAAGCGCTGCGCGACCATAATCAAGGGAACGGGGTTTGTGGAATGTTCCTTATCGATTCCGCCGGAGCGGATATCAAGCAACTCTTCAATGTTGCCGTGGTCGGCTGTAATCAGCAAACAGATATCATCCGACTCAAGGCAGGCATTCGCAATTTTTTTAACGCATTCGTCGATCGCTTTCACGGCCTGAATGGAGGCCTGCAGATTGCCGGTATGCCCTACCATGTCCGGATTGGCGAAATTTATTAGGATGAACGGATAATCGCTTTTAATTTTTCCAAGAACCGATTCAGTTACCTTGAAAGCCGACATTTCAGGCACATCCTGGTAGTTTTGGTAATTGGAAGCGGGCGAAGTGATAATTTCCCGGTCTTCGCCAGGAAAGGGATTGATCAATCCCCCATTAAAAAATATGGAAATATGAGCGTATTTTTCGCTTTCTGCGATATGGAACTGGCGCAAGCCTTTTTTGCTTATCACTTCAGCAAATCCATTCACCACTTCCTGCGGCGGAAAGGCAACTTCCACTTCCAAATCCTTGGCATACTCGGTCATGGTCACCACTAACAAATTTTTTAGGATCTTGGCGGGTTGGACAAATTTGCCAAAACTTTTTTCTTTCAGCGCCCGCGTGATCTGCAAGGCCCTGTCCGGACGAAAATTAAAATTGATTACAGCGTCATTGTCCGATATCGGCGCGGGCTTGCCGTCATCCTGGATAATCACCGTGGGCGGGATCATTTCGTCAAAAATATGCTGTTCGTAATTATCGGCAATCGCCTGTTGGGCTGAGCCTGCCTGTTTGCCTTCCCCTTCCACCATCGCTCTGTAAGCAGACTCGGTCAAATTCCAATGTTCGGCACGGTCCATAGCGTAAAATCTCCCCGTCACGGTGGAGATTTTGCCAACTTTTAAGTCGAGCATCTTGCGGCTCAATTTCCCAAGAGTATCCAGAGCGATCTGCGGCGGCGTGTCGCGTCCGTCCAAAAACATATGGATAAAAACATTGGCGACTTTCTCTTCCGCTGCAAGCCCAAGCAGCGCATAAAGATGCTCATCATAGCTGTGGACTCCTCCCGGGCTTACCAAACCGATCATGTGCAGATTGGAATTATTTTTTTTGACATGGTCGATTGCCGCAAGGAACGCCTTGTTTTTAAAAAAGCTCCGGTCCTCGATTGACAAAGTGATCCGAGACAAATCTTGCCCAACGATTCTTCCAGCACCCAAATTCAAATGCCCGACTTCCGAATTTCCCATCTCGCCCCAGGGCAAACCGACAGATGGCCCGGAAGCCTGCAGGGTTGTTGCTGGAAAATTATCAACCAGGTTATTTAAAGTTAAGGGTTGGGCCAAAGTTATGGCATTCCCGTGCGATGCCGTAGCAATTCCAAAACCATCAAGGACAACCAAGACAATCTTTTTGAAAGGCTCTATAATCATGACTATGACTGATGACTATAACTATGACCGCTGCAGCGGTTATCGTCATTGTCATCGTTATTGTTATTTAAGATCTTCTTCAATCGCTAAAAGACGGTTATATTTCGCGACTCTCTCGCCTTTTGTAAGCGAACACTTCAGGTAATCCGCGCCAACCCCGACCGCAAGATCAGAAATAAAATCATCCGTTGTCTCACCCGCCCTGTGCGATACTATCGTTTTGTATTTATTATCCTGCGCCAGTTTAACCGTCTGCAAAGTTTCGCTTATGGTTCCAATCTGATTCGGTTTGATAATTATCGCGTTGGCAACACCCATATGGATCCCTTTTTCAAGCCTGGATTTTTGAGTCACAAACAAATCGTCTCCAACAAGCAGCATTTTGGAATCAAATCTGGAAGACATCTCTTGCCAACCCTGCCAATCTTCCTGGTCCAGCGGATCTTCCAAGGAGATAATGGAATAGTTGCTGGCCCATTCCTTAAGCATCGAGACCAATCGTTCCGCTGAAAGAGATGTCCGGTCCGCAGGAAGCACATATTGCTTGTCTGATTGCTTGTAAAATTGGCTGGCGGCAACATCTAACGCAAGGCTAAAATCCCTGCTTTTCTCATATCCCAGATTCTTCGCGGCTTCGACGATGAAATCAAGCGGCTGCCTGTTGGAATCCACATGCGGCGCGTAAGCCCCCTCATTGCCAATATTAGCGTTCAGCCTTCTTCCTTTGAGGACTTTGGCCAATTCGTGAAATATTTCAGAAACTATTTTCAGGGACTCAAACAACTCCTTCCCATTTGGAATAAGCGAAAATTCCTGCAGATCAAGATTGGTATCCCCATGCGCGCCGCCCTCAATTAGCACGGACATTGGTGTGGGTATGGATAGTTTCTTATTCTTATGAAGGCCGGCTAAATATTTATAAAGTGGAACTTTTTTGGAAACGGCTGCCGCTTTGCAAACAGCGCCAGAAATCCCCAAAATAGCATTGGCCCCAAATCTGCTCTTGTTAGCACTCCCGTCCAGATCTATCATTGACTGATCTATCTTTTCCTGCGCGAAAACATCCATGCCGTTGATTTTTTTGGCAAGGATCTGATTGACGTTAGCAACCGCCCTGCCAACGCCTTTGCCGCCAAAATCTTTGCCTCCGTCACGCAATTCTAACGCTTCACTCTTCCCTGTTGAAGCGCCAGAAGGCACGCCAAAAACGCCCACTCCTTTGGAGGTCTCAACTTTAACCTCTACTGTCGGTTCCCCGCGGGAATCAAATATTTGTCTGGCAACGATATTTTTGATTGGAATTTTGGTCATAAATGTAATCTAATATTTATCTAATTTTCCCCTGCATTTTTACCATCATACAGGAGTGTATGATGGTATTATTTAAACAGACAAATTTTTACGCGCTGAATGCCGCTTAACTCCCCGCGTAATCGATCGATCAATTGCCAAAACCCCTGCTTTCAAAAGCTTGGGTAACGCCGCCGGATCACCGCCTTTATACCTTGGTAAAACCCTTCTTTCAAGAACTGCCTGCCGATTTTCCCGAAACTGTTGGTGTTTTTTGTCCAACTGTCGCAATTTTTCATCTGCTTTCCTCAACCCATCGCCCTTTTCTGCGAGGATATTGTTTATCTTCGTGATTGTATTTGACGTTACGTTCAAGGCCTTCATAATATCCTCGTAATTTTCACCGCTTCGTAGCCGCCTGGCAATTTCCAAACGCTTGGCAAACATCTTGTATTCCGTATGCGTAAACAAATCTTTAAACAGCAGCCTGATGTCTTCTTTGGAATCCATCAAGGTAAACGCAGACCATAGGTTATTCACATAGTGGTCGAAATTTGCCGGGTCTATATATTTTCTTGAAAGCTTTGTCATTTGTTTCAGATTTTGATTTCACACTATTCCTCTCACCATTATACAGGAGTGTATAATGGTATACAACTCAGAATAAATCAACTTCTATGGTGGGGTTACTTTTTGGTCAGGGTTTACGAAATTTTTGCCATCTTTGGTAACGCATTGCTCAGGATAAGTAAACTTCATCATACTACCCGGAGCTTTGAGGCAGTCTGCATAACTATTAACGCCATCCTTCAATGTATCTGATTCGATAAATTTGAAAGTGGAGAGGATTGCCTTGTAATCAGTCAAACACTTAGAGTTATCAGGATTATATATTAGTTCAAAGCCGTAATCATTTGGAAACCAATCAAAGACAAAATTACGAAGACCGGAGGGAGTTTGTTTTCCATAAGTAGTTTCATTCACGTCAGTTCCATTTATTTGAAATGACTTCGAATCGATTTTTGGTCCTGGAGTACCGCTTCCACCAACTCCCAAAATAATTTCACAACTGGAATAAACCAATTTTTCGCCGCCCCTAGCGTTTGGTACCGCTGACCAATCGGCTGGATACTTAACCAAAAATTTATTTTGTTCCCCATATGCGGTGGATCCCGTATACGTTCTCCAGTTTGCTGTCTCGTCTGCTTGAGGAAAATTTAGGTTAGTTTCTTTCTTTTGCTGCCAAAAAGCAATACCTACGCTTAAAGCCAAAATAACAAAAGCGACAAGAGGCGTGGTTATGGAATGATTCTTATACCACGGTATCTTTTGCTCTAAAACCGGAGGCTGATTTTGTATATCCATAAAAAAAATAACAGTATTACTAACTCAATGCCTTAATCCCCGGCAATTCCTTTCCTGCTAGGAATTCTAGCATGGCTCCTCCGCCCATGGAAACGTGATCAATAAATTGCCCGACTTTTGCCTGATTTACCACCTCAATCGTCTCCCCTCCTCCGACCACGCCAAAGGCCTTGCCCTTGGACACGGAGGCAAAAACCTGGGCGATCGCCTTGCTTCCAAAAGCAAATTTCGGGTTTTCAAAAAATCCAAAAGGGCCATTCCAGACCAGGGTTTGCGCAGAATTAATGTATGAAGAAAAATTGCGAATGGTTTCAGGCCCAATATCAAAGATAGTCTCGGATTTCAGCACTTTATCAATTTTTGCGAGGCGAGTTTGGCCATCAACGGATTTGGCAACAACAGCGTCGATTGGCAGATAAATTTTGTTTTTATAATTCCTAAGCAGATCCTTGGCCACTTTTTCATCTTCAACCTCTGAGCTCCCCACGTCATAGCCCAAAACTTTAAGGAAAGTATTCCCAATTTTTCCCCCAAGCAGTATATGGTCGGCTTTGTCACCCAAAAATTCTATTGTCTCCACCTTTCCGGAAATTTTAGCGCCACCGATAATCAGGACAAAAGGCTTTTGGGGGTTTCGCAAAATCTTGTTCAAAGAAGCAATTTCCTTCAATAAGCTAACTCCGGCATAGGCCGGAAGTTTTTTGGCCAAGCCGGCCATGGATGAATCGCTTCTGTGAGCGTTCGAAAAAGCCTCGTCAACATATACATCTGCCAGACTTGCAAGCGTTTCCACAAATTCCTGGTCATTATTCTTTTCGCCAGGGTAAAATCTTAAATTTTCCAAAAAAAGAATATCGCCGCTGCGCATCTTATGGGTTAACTCAGAATAGTTTTTTTTGGTAATATCCGAGGTTAGAAAATAGATGTGCGCGACATTGTAATCCGGCAGTCTGTCTAAAACTTTCACTACTTTCATGCCCAGAAGCTCTCCAAGCTTTTCTGCCACAGGCCAAAGCGACTTATCCGGGTCCCAGCCTTGCGGCCTGCCAAGATGCGATGCAAGGATAATCTTGGCATCGCTATCAATAAGATAGTGAATAGTTTTCAAAGCATCTCTGATCCTGGAATCGTCTGCAACCACCCATTCCATGCCCTGTCCCCTGTACCCCGCACCCTTTTTTAATGGCACATCAAAACCGGCGCGGACAAAAACGCGCCGATTGCCAAGTTTAACACTGATAACGCTTTTAATCATAACGCAAAGATCAAAATGTAATTAAAAATGCAAAAAGTACTTTATATTTTGACTTATCATTTTGCATTTTGACTTTTGCATTTTGAATTTTCTACTGCTTCCCTATCAAGATCGCTTGTTCGACAAAACGATTGGAATAACCAAATTCGTTGTCATACCAGGCCACCACTTTGATCAAATCGCCGTCAACGACCTGCGTCAATGATAAATCAACAATCGCCGAATGCGGATTACCAACTATATCCGAAGAAACAATAGGATCATTTGTGACTTGGATTACGTTTTGCCACAAAGGATTTTTTGAGGCTTGTGTAAAAACGTTATTAACTTCCTCAACGGTCACTTTTCTGTTAAGCAAAGCCGTGAAATCAGAAACCGATCCGCAGGCAACAGGAACCCGATACGCCATACCGCCAAAAATCCCTTTGAGTTGCGGGATTGTTTCAGTGGCTGAAATGGTTGCCCCGGTTGTTGTTGGAACAATATTTACCCCAGCCGCCCGGGCCCTTCTTAAATCCTTATGCAAAGGCGGCGGCGGACCGTCCACCAAATTCTGCTCCGCTGTGTAGCCGTGCATGGTGGACATCATCATTTTCTTAATCCCAAAAGCCGATTGAAGGATTGCCGCAACAGGAGCGATGCAGTTGGTGGTGCAGGAAGCATTGGAAATTATCTGCTCCCCTTTATAATCCTTGTCATTGACTCCAATGATATAAGTTTTGGTGTTTCCCTCATCCTTGGCAGGCGCCGAAATAATTACTTTCCTTGCCCCCGCCCGTAAATGAGCACCGGCTTTTGCCGAATCAGTAAATCTCCCCGTGGATTCCAAAACCACATCAATGCCCAAGTCTTTCCAAGGCAGGGAAGCCGGGTCTTTTTCCGCGAAAATTGGAAACTTTTTCCCCTCCACGATCAAACTGCCGACCGAGTAGCTGATCGGATTGACTTTCTCATGCTTGGTATCAAATTCTACTTTTTTGCCAAAAACCCCATAAACCGAATCATATCGAAGCAAGTGCGCCAAGACATCCGGCTCGGTTAAATCGTTTATTGCCGCGACTTCAAGCTCGGGTTTGGTTAAAGCAATCTTAAAAGCCTGCCTCCCAATGCGGCCAAAACCATTGATGGCAATTCTAACTGGACTCACCCCGTTAGATTTTATATTTAGTTCTGTCGTTTGCATACTATCCACCTACCCGCGTTAAATTTTCTGAAAATCTAACGGGGTTCATGTGAGTGAAAAGAATATAACCCCCACAACCAATGACCAAACCAGGAAAATGATGAACTCCGTATCGTCTTTAAACAGCAAGTGCTTATGGAACCATCCTTCCAAATCATAGCTTTTTTGATGCCATGCTTTTTTCATATCTGTTTCTCCTTAATGATTAATTTTATTATTTGCTTTTAATAATCTTATTTTCTTTTCCGCGATTGCTTGTAAGGCATCAGTAGCCGGGGCCAGAAGTTTTCTTGGGTCATAGATAGACATATGATTCTTGAGATTTTCACGCAAGGCTTTGCTGAATGCCACGCGCAAGTCGGTATCTATGTTGAATATAGCCACACCATATTTTATTGCTGACCGCATCTCTTGATCCGACACTCCGGAAGCCCCGTGAAGCACAAGAGGGATTTTGACTTTTTTCCTAATCGCTTGCAGTCTTTCTAAATCAATATGCTCTTTTAAAGTTTTTAAAATCTTTTTAACTTTAGGGTTCACTGGTATTCCATGTAATGATCCAACCGCCACAGCCAAAGTGTCCACTCGAGTTTCTGCCACGAATTTCGCTGCTTCGTCCGGATCAGTCATAAGATCGCTTCCTTTTTTGACTTTCTGCCAGTCCTCGCTTCCCAAAAGCCTTCCGATTTCAGCCTGCACCCAAACACCTCTTTTATGGCAATAAGAAACAACAGCCTTTGTTAACTTTACATTTTCTTTATAAGACAAGTGGGAAGCATCGATCATCACAGATGAATAGCCTAAGGCAATTAATTTTTTTATTAGGCTGAAGTCTTTGCAGTGGTCTTGGTGCAAGGCTATAGGAACTCTTGCCTCTCTTGCTTCTGTTTTGATTATTCCCGCCAGCTCTTCAATCCCGGCATATTCCAAAGCGCCTTCAGAGGTCTGAATGATCACTGGCGCTTTTTGCTTTTCCGCCGCGCGTACAATTCCTTGCGTCGTCTCTAAATCTTGGGTATTGAAAGCAGGCAAGGCATACTTGCCCAGCATCTTCGTATTAATAATTTTTCCTATATGTACGAGCATATCAGCGATTCGAAAATGACGAATTAACATCCGAATGATCCGAAATTACAAATTCTGGATTAAGAATCCTCTTCGGTTTAATAAAAGATCCTCTAAAATTTACAATTAATCCTAATTCTAAATTGGCAGCCTTTAAATATCTTTGCATTTGGATATAATCTTCTTTTGTGATAAATGTTTTTGCTTTAAAATCGACAAGTACTTTCCCAGAGATTAAAAAATCTACTTTATTACCATTCGGAGAATCGATATTTAACTTTTTGATCTCAAATTCTCTCTCATACTTGATTCCTTTCTCTTTTAGAAGTTGTTCGAATTTATCAGCGTACTGGCGCTCTCTACAGAACCTCCCTAACTGCTTGGAAACTTTAAAACATAAACCACCTATTTTATATGATAATTCTGCTTCAACAATATTCGGCATTTCGTGTTTTTCGGATGGATTATTTGTAGTTTCGGATCGCTAAACTAAAATTTGATCCCCGCCTTAACGATATCCATAGTGGTCGGCAGCTTCGGATTACCGGCCTTAGGCTTGCAGACCGCATAAACCAGCTTATACTCGCAGATAAAATTCTTAGACATCGTTGCATTGATACCTCGCCACAAGATAAAGCCAAGCACGATCAAAGCCACTGCAATTATTTTTGTTCTCATTTTTTTTCTGATATACATCTTAATTATTGTTTTATTAAATTGGGAGGAGCATTGCCTTTCAATGCCGCGATAATATTTTCTGCCGCAAGCTTGCTCATGTTGTCCCTGGTTTCAACTGTTGCTGACGCAATGTGCGGAGTGATCACAATGTTTTCAATCTCAGCCAGGCCTGGGGTTAATTTCGGCTCAAATTCCCAGACATCAATGCCGGCCGCGAAAATATCTCTATTTTGCAATGCTTTAAGCAAGGCTTGCTCATCCACCACGGGTCCGCGGGAGGTGTTTACCAAAACCGCGGTTTTTTTCATCATTTCAAATTGAGGCGTGGAAATTAAATGCTTGGTTTCAGGCAAAAGAGGGACGTGAATCGAAACGAAATCGGAATTTTTCAAAAGTTCTTCCAAACTGACTGGTTTTGCGCCCACTTCAGTGTCAAAAGGAGAAGATTTGATGATTGGGTCATAATAAAGAATTTTCATTTTAAATCCCTGTGCCGCTCTATAAGCCAAAGCAGAGCCAATCCTGCCAAGCCCTACCACACCCAAGGTTTTGCCCAATAAATCCTGTCCAAGCAGCAAAAAAGGCTGCCAGCCTGTGTATTTTCCCGCGCGGGAGAATCTGTCTGATTCGACGATTCGACGGCCTGCTGCCAGCATCAAGGCAAAGGCGTGATCTGCAACTGCTTCAGTCAAAATATCTGGAGTATTTGTTATCGCGATGTTCCGATCGTGAGCATTCTTAAGATTGATATTGTCAAAGCCGACCGCATAGTTAGCGATTATTTTAAGCTGTTTCCCCGCCGCATCCATGATTTCCCCGTTCATTTTATCCACTAACTGGGATAGGATTGCGTCAACGCCAGCGACTTTTTGCTTAAGTTCATCCCTGGTAAGCGGGCGATCAACGTCAGAAACAATCACCTCATGACCCGCTTGCTTCAGCCGGTCAATTCCTATTTGTGGAATTTTACGCGTTATAAAAATTCTCATTAATTAGATCTCCTTCGCTCTAAATCTCGAGTGAGATTTTAAATAATGTTCAATCTGTTCCTTTGTTTGAAGGCCCTTATGGGGACCAACGAACATAACCACATGTCCGGCATTGACTGTTCCCCATGCCATTGCTTCCGCCAAACTTTTACCGTAAGAAATTGCTGCTGTAAACGCCGTCCCATAAGCATCCCCGGCTCCTGTTGCTTCAATTTTTGCGCCTGGGAACTCATCTAAATACCAAACTTTCCCTGATCCGTTCGATGCATAAGAACCTTGCCTGCCGTCAGTGATCACGGCTATTTTTGCGCCAATCTTGTGCATGCCCGCAAGCAGGGTCTTAATATTCCTGGTCTGCATCTTCAAAACCAACTGCGCCTCTTCCTTGTTCAAAAATAAAATTTCCGTCCGTTTGTAAATTCCTCTCAATTTAGAAACCCCCATCCTCATTTGAAATGTGCCCGGATTAAAAGCTAGTTTTATTTTTGAATGCTTATTGAGGAACCGTTCGAACTCCTTGTGAAATTTCTCTGTCCCAGCGGCCATTGAAGAAAAATACATCCATTCCGTGTCTAAATTCTTCGGCAATTTATAGACAAACTTATTGTGCTTGATTAAAATTGTCCGCTCAGCTTGAAAACTTAAAACAAAATGGAAATTGGTCTGGGAATTTTTGTCGATATGTATAAACCCCGCATCCACGCCCTCTTTTGAAAGTTCACTGATAATCTGTTTGCCTTGGTTGTCATTGCCTATACTGGTAATAAAAGCATTTTTAAGCCCCAATCTTGCCGATCCAACAGCGTTGTTGGTCGAATTGCCCGCGGGCATCATAGCCAACTTTTCATAAGGGATTTTATCCGCGTACGAAAGCTCGAGCTTGCAGTCAGTGTGGTCTATGGAACAATGAACAGACGCTTCATGCAATTCAATGAAGGCGTCTATGGTTGTGTCACCGATTGAGACAATGTCGTATTTCATCCCGTTAGAGACAGGAAACGCTTTAACCGATTCTTTAAGTAACGCTTACCCATTCCTGTTTTTAAATATTTTTCTCTTACACGAGCATCATGTCCATCTAGACATGCTTCGTAGTAAATTAATCTAAATGGAGTGCGACCTTTTGTAGAATAAACCTTACCTTTATTATGGTCATTAAAGCGTTTCCGTAAATCATTCGCAGAACCGGTATACCAGCGTTTATCTTTTAAACTTTCTAAAACGTAAGTAAAATGCATTAATTTGTCTCTAACGGGATAAAGCTATTTTGTTTCAAAATTGGTTTAATTTCATCTATATTATAATGAATTGCTATTATTTTGTAAACCAAAAAAACAAAAACCCCTGACTTGAATCAAGGGTTAAGTCCTTAGGGTAGGAACTTTTAAAAATTGAACTTTTTGGCAATTTCGCCCAATATTGGCAGTTCTTTCATCTTTCCTGAAGCCACGTTCATTATTCCCATTATTATCATTACGATAATAAACAACCAGAGTAACCACCCTATCAACCAGCCAAGAACAGGCACGATCCAGACAAACCAAGAAATTACTTCCAAAATAACCAAGGCTAATCCTTGCTTGAGATGAAACTTTACGAACGGATCTTTATGGGCTTCAGTTAAAAAAGGAATGATAATAAGAACGCCCAAATACGCCAAAACAGCCATAAGGGTATTGTTTGACTGCCCGACTGGCTGGGGTGGTGGGATTTGCGGTTGGGTGTTAGGCGGCGTTTGTTGATTTGTTTCGTCCATATATTTACTAATTAATATTTAAGTTATTGCTTTAATTTTGCTAATACCCTGATATACCAAAGTATATACTTAAGTATATACTTAATCTTGTATAAATCCAACCGGGCTACTCAAATCACTTTTTACTTTCTGCTAATTACCTTCCTCACAGCGCCCATGATCGCCTTGCTGTCCATTCCCCATTTTGAGATAAGTTCATTTGGCTCGCCGCTTTCCCCGAAATGATCCGGCATGCCCACAAATTCCTGGGGCACTGGAAAGTTTTTTGACAAAACTTCTGCCACTGCCGATCCGACTCCGCCGGTAATCTGATGCTCTTCAGCTGAAACCACGCATCCGGTTTTTTTAGCTGACTGGATCAGAGTTGTTTCATCCATCGGTTTAACTGAAACCATATTTAAAACTTCGCACTCGATCCCTTCTTTGGAAAGATCGTTGGCCGCCTTCAGGGCATAATAAACTTGAGGGCCGGCCGCGGCAATGGTGCAATGAATACCCTCACGAAAAACGTAGGCGCGGCCGGCCTCAAACGGCGTTTCGTCCGTGGTAAATTGAGGCGTTTTTTCCCGCGCCAGTCTTATGTAAACCGGACCCTTGATTTTTGCCGCCGCAATAGTTGCCTTGCGCGCTTCAACAGCATCGGCTGGCACAAAGACAGTCATGTTTGGCAAGACTCTGGTTATGGCAATGTCCTCAAGCGCCTGATGGGTCGCGCCGTCAGGCCCGACTGAAATCCCCGCATGGGATCCAATTATCTTGACATTGTTGTTTGAATAACAGATCGAAACCCGTATCTGGTCCCAATTTCTTCCAGGTGAAAAAACCGCATAAGAAGTGATAAACGGGATCTTTCCTTCATGCGCCATGCCTGCCCCAAGCCCGGCCAGATTTTGCTCAGCAACCCCAACTTCAACAAAACGGTCCGGATATGCCTTAGCAAAATCTCCCATCTTGGTGGATTCCGTCAAATCACAACAAAGCCCAACTACGTCAGAGTTTTCTTTTCCCAATATCATCATTCCTTCTCCAAAGCCCTGCCGAATCGGAGCTTGCGCGATGTTGAAAGAAAATAAATCCGGTATAAGCTCGACCATTAGTTAATCTTTCTTTTTAACAAGTGCCTGGCGGTTAATTCATCCGCCATTTCTTGAAGTTTTTCATCATCACTCGCTGAAGCAAGCATATTCAATTGTTCTATAATCCGATTGGCTTGGCGAAGCAAATCTTCGGCCAATTCAGGATTTGAATCAAGCGCCTCGACATAATTTGCCATTATGGCATTGTATTTGCTTGTCAGGGCTTCTGATTCGCCTGGCGGCCGCAAGGCTTCAGAGTTTTTTTCTGAAGCGATCCGCCTTAGAGTCGGCTCAATCGGACCGGTTTCGATTTCAAAATTTCTGCTACTCATGTTCACTCCTTATCTTCCCTCCCAGGGTTCTTAATTCCTTTAAGGCTTCGCGGGCTTGTTCTTTATTTGGCGGCACACCGTGCCATTCGTATTTATATTCCATAAAATCAATGCCCTTGCCCGGGATAGTGTGGCAAATAATCACGGTTGGTTTTTCCGAAATCGCTTTGGCTTCATTGCAGGCATCGATAATCTGCTTGATGTTATGCCCATCCACTTCCAACACGTGCCAGCCAAACGATTCCCATTTGGCCCCAAGCGGCTCCATCGGCATCACATCTTCCGTAAAGCCGTCGATCTGGATATTGTTGCGGTCAACCAAAACAGTTAAATTCCGCAGTTTATTTTTGCCGGCAAACATAAAAGCTTCCCAAACCTGGCCTTCATCAAGTTCGCCATCACCGACCACGCAATAAACCCGCCAGGGTTCTTTTTTCATCTTAAGGCCAACGTAAGCCATGCCAACGGCTTGCGAAATTCCTTGTCCCAACGGGCCAGAAGTGTTTTCGGATCCAGGCAACACGCAGTGGTGCGGATGGCCCTGCAGACGAGTGCCGAGTTTTCTCAAAGATGCCAACTCGGAATGCGGGAAAAATCCGGCATGTGCCAGAGTGGCATACCAGACTGGACAGATATGGCCGTTGGAAAGGATAAAACGATCCCGATTCCAGAGTGTCGGATTTTTTGAATCATAATTCAAAACATTACCAAAATATAGCGCGGTAAAAACATCAGCCATGCCTAAAGGACCGGCCGAATGTCCCGAACCGGCAGTTACAAGCATCTTTACGATGTCCTGTCTGATTTCGTTTGCTTTAGCTTCCAAATCCCGTATCGAATATTCCATTTTGTTTTCTTTTTCTAATAGCGAGATTTTGCTCAAAAATCGAGCTTACGTCTCTATGTCCGCCAATAATGCTTCCAGAGCCAGTTCCTTATCTTCTGAACGAAGAATGGCTGAACCTGAAACCAAATAATCAGCGCCGGCCTTGACGCAAGCCCTGGCAATTCCCACCCTCACCCCTCCATCCACGCAAATTATGACATCTTTGGTTAGGGTCCGCAATTCTTTGATCTTCTCAATTGTAGAAGTAATAAAAGCCCTGCCCTGAAAGCCTGGATTAATTCCCATTAACTGCACTAAATCGACTTTTGGAATAAATTTCCCGGCTTTATAAAGCGGAGTCTCCGGATTCAGGACCAAGCCAATCTTAAGCCCCAGGTTTTCCGCCGCATTGATTGCCTCCTCAATTTCAGCATCTTTCCCAAAAGCCTCATAATGGAATAGGACATAAGTAAAACCGACTTCTTTTGCTTGTTCGAAATAAATCTGCGGCCGGTAGGTCATGAAGTGCGCGATTAAAGTAAAAGGCGACCTTAAGAAAGACAATTCTCTTGGGACAATAGTTTTGCTAGGCACAAACTCCCCGTCCGAAAAATCCACGTGAAGCTTGGAAAAATAATGCGACAATGCAAAAAAATCGGAATACTTCTTCCGGAAATCAAAAACATCATTGGTTAATATTGCGGGAATTATCTCTGCCATTATAGATTTTGGTCTATTTTTTTAACTTTATTGACCCGTCTTACAAATCTGGCTTCAGAAGCGAAAGAAGAGGTCAGGAAAACGTGGACGATTTTTTTCGCGGAACCTAAAGTAATGTAATCCGCGGGAAGGCATAAAATGTTGGCGTCGTCATCATTCCTCGCTTTCAAGGCTGACTCTTGGTTCCAGGCAAGCGCTGCTCTGGCCCCCTTGGCTTTATTCGCCACAATACACTCGCCTTGCCCTGACCGGCAGGCCAAAATACCGAAACTTCCGCGCTCGCTTCCCACCCTTACCCCAACCGGCCAGGCGAAATCCGGATAATCATCTTCGGGCTCAAACTTTATATTGCCCATATCCTCAAATTCAAAATTCCACTCGCTAAGCCAGTGTTTTATTTCTTCCTTCAATTTGTATCCTCCATGATCAGCCCCGATGTATACTTTCACGTTCAAATTCTTTAATGATTTGCCAGAAATTATCAGGATCCAAAGAAGCCGCTCCGACTAAAGCCCCATCAATCATTGGATACTTGGCAAACTGCTGGACATTGTTCTTGTTTACCGTGCCTCCGTAAAGCACATGGCTATTTACGCCTGCCAATTCATGGATATATTCCACCAGTTCATTGGCGTGCTCCCCTGTTGCAGGCTCTGAATTCTTCATGGTTGAAATAGCCCAAACCGGCTCATAGACAAAGACAATTCTGTGCAAATCCTTTTTTTCAATCTGCCTGGTAACGGCCTTGAACTGTTTAGCCACCAACTTCTTCATATCGTCTTTTTTTGCGTTTTTCTCTCCGCCCAAGCAAACTATCGGAATAAGCTTGTGCTTAAGCGCGGCATAAAGCTTGAAAGCGACCATTGAATCGGTCTCCCCAAAAAATAACCGCCTTTCGGAATGGCCCAAAATCGCATAGTCAGTTTTGAACGCTTTAACCATGAGGGGCGAAATTTCACCGGTGAATGCCCCTTGCTCTTCCCAGCTAAGATTTTGCGCTCCCAGTTTCACTTTCGCCGAATAGTGGGAAAACGCTGGCAGAAAAAGGCTTGGCGGACAGATCACGGCTTCCGTATTTTTGGCCAAATGCATCCGATGTTCAATGGACATAAAAATCTTCCGGCCCAGATCAAGGCTGACAGGATTCATTTTCCAATTGGCAACAACAAGTTTCTTCATATTATGGCTGGCGAAGAATATCTGCCGCGATTTCAGGTAAAACTGTGTTCACGTACACATCCGATCCCAGTTCAAAGCCCCCCCAAACATTCAGTCTTGGCAAAATCTCAAGATGCCAATGGAAAGTTCGGTCGTCATATCGTGTCAGGAGTGAGTGGCTGACCGGCATGGTGTGAATATAAAAATTATACGAGGGATTATGGAGCTTGTGGTAAAGTTTCTGCAAGACAAATTTCAGGACCTTAACCAAGGAATGCCTTTCCTTCGCGGAAATATCCATAAAGCTTGCCCGATGCGTTTTGGAAATAATCCGCAGGGCGTATGGAACTCGGGAAGCGAAAGGAGCGAACACCAGAAAATCTTCCTGGTCAAGCACTACCCGCTCCTTATCGGACATCTCCTTTAAAATCATTTCACAATAAACGCAAGCGCCGTGGATTTGGTGGTATAAATAGCTTCCGGTTACCTCATTATGCAAGTGTTCCGGCACAAAAGGAGTCGCAAAAATCTGCGAATGCGGGTGCACCATGCTTGCTCCTCCGTCCCTGCCGTGGTTTTGTATTACATGGATGTACTGGACTTCCGGATGTTCGGACAATTCACGCATCCTCTCCTGATAGACTTTCAGGTTCAGATCCATTAAGTCGTCAGGCAAAAAACCAGTAAGAATGTTGTGCGGTCTGGTAATCAAGACCTCATGATCCCCAATTCCTTCCCGGACCATATAAAAATCCGACCGCTCGCGGCCTCCCATATGCCCAAGCGCCTCAAATTTGTTTGGAATTACTCTAACCTGCCAGTTTCTTCCGGGAGGATAGGCGATTATCTCCTGATTATAATTTTCATTCCCCGCGCAGAAAGCGCATGTCCGTTCAATAGCATGCATTGTTTCAGGATCGGGGGTGGCGGGAATATGCTTAAAATCCTCAGGTCTTGATCCCCGGTTAGGCGCGAACAGTATCCAGTGTTTAGAAACTATATCCTGCCTAAATTCACTCATAAAATTCGCTCGGCATAGATTGCAAACTATCGGCTGTCAAAAATTGCCATTGGGAAGGCAATTTTTGCAGCCTGCTTTCTCGGCGACTGAGGTCGCCTACGAAGGCTAGTTTGCGACTATGCCTCGCTTAAGGAAGAAATTGGAAAGTTCCCAGGATTCGACCAAGCTGGTTGGACGAGCTCCTGATCACAAATAATTTTTTATCGTGGATAACAAAAACGTATTTTTCCCCCGTTTCTGAGGTAAATTCTCTCGCGTCCGCTCCGTCCACGGTTATTTTTGTTTCAGTAAATCCTTCCAGGCTTGCTTCAGCCGCTTTTTCCCTGCTGGCGTCTTTTACTGTTATTACCATGCTTTCTTCCGGGTTGGCTTTTGATCCAAAAGCCGCGGCTGTTCCCTTAACTATCTTATCAGACCAGCTCGGCGGAAGGTTTAAAGTAAAGCCGTATTGGCTGTTTGCGTACTGCCGCCAATTATTGGAGGCGTTTGGAACTGAAATAGAATTATCAAAATTTTGGCTCGAAACTTTTATGTAAGAAACCAAAGCCAAAGCCATAACCACGCTTATAGCAATCGCCCAAATAAACCAGCGGTTCGGGTGTAAAGTCATATGTTTTTAATTTTAATTTTTAATTTTAAA
>JACQHB010000007.1 GCA_016199215.1 Candidatus Doudnabacteria bacterium
AGCCGATTTTAATATGATACTGACAAAAAATGCTATAGCATTTTTTGTCAGTATGGGGATATTGCGGTTATCAGCTCTCTTCCCTAGTTTTTTGAGGGTTGATTTGACAGAAGCGGAAGCAATTGATAGATTTTGAATAAGATTAATAAGACTGTTTTTCCAAGATTAAAGTGAATCAAGGGTTGGATAATATTTAACAGGTCTTTAAGAACTTTTTTATCTTTAATTTTATTTGCTAACGTGCCAATTCCTAACCAAAACCCATCCATAAAAAAATTTTTTATTTTGGGAACACTCTGTCTAGGTGTTCTTTTTTTGTCTCCTCAAAAATCTTCTGCCGCGCTGACTTTACCGGTTACTTCCTGCGACCAGCAGTTGGCAAATATGCCGAAAATCAAAGCTGACATGCAACAGGAAGACGGCGCGAAATCTTTCACTTATGGACCTGATAATAATTCTTTTGTCTCTTTAAGCGGCGACGTCGTTACTTTTAATATCAGCGTTCTTTTTGATCCTATGGTTTCGCCAAACCGGGTTATTAGATTTAACGCGTTTAACGCTAACTGTTCCGGGGTTTATGGGAATGCTTTTATCAATTTTTTGACCAGCAACAACACAATTGCTTATAACAAGGCAACCACAGGCCTTAAATTTAACCAGGAAGATGAGTATATGCCGACAATGATGGGATTGCCGCGCTACATTTGGCTTGAGGTTTGGGATGGCAAGAACGATGGAATTTTTGCAAGTTATTCTTATTTGGTTGATTTAAATGAGCCAGCAAATCCCACAGGGACCACGGTTGAGGAAGAGCCTATACCGCAACCGGAACCGGATGCAGAACCGGAAGAACAGCCGCAGGAACCCCAAGAACCATCCGGTAAACGACCAGTGTTAATTATCCCCGGGATAATGGGTAGCGAGCTCTATGAAGGTAATGAAAAGGTTTGGGAGAGAAAGGGCAAAATTGCTTTACACTACAAAGACCAATATTTAATTGATAAATTATTATTAGAAGAGAGAGGTCGTTCTGTAAAAACTATCGTTCCTAATGAAGTAATAAAGAAGGTACTGACAGTAGATACATTTGATGGGTTAACAAAATATTTTGAAGCTAATGGATATGAAGAAGAGGGAAGTCTTTTCTTCTTGCCTTATGATTGGCGATTAAATTTAGACGATAATATTAATCTACTCAAGGAAAAAATTGATACGATAAAATTATCCACTCGATTTATTAAGTTAGATTTTATAGTACATAGTATGGGGGGTTTGCTTATAGAAGATTATTTGAATAAGGAGGGCCTAGAAAGTATCAATAAACTGATTTTTGTTGGGACGCCACAATTAGGTTCTCCTAAATCAGTGAAGGTTTTATTAACTGGCGATACAGGGCTAACAAAATATTTACTTAGTCATGAAACTATTAAGGAATTGGGTAGGAACATGACTTCAGTTTATCAATTATTGCCAAATCCTAGGTATTTTCAAATTTTCGATCATTATCTAAATTTAATGAATCGTGATTTAAGAACATACGAAAATACGAAATTTTTTTTGAGCGAGGAATTGAATTCTTACCTCCTTGACCAAGCCGATCTATTTTTTCAAAAGGAGCTATATAATTCTAATTTTGGTGATGCCGGTATCTATAATATAATTGGTTGTGGTTTAAGCACCCAAGCTTCCTATCGGTATGATTCTGAGAACAAAAATATAAATAGAATAGGATATACGACTGGAGATGGGACAGTCCCAATGATAAGTGCTCAATATTTAAACATTCCTTTAGAAAATAAATTTTATGTGAATAAGGTTGATCATGCTGAGCTGCCAAGTGATCAGAAAGTCAGAGAGCTTATATTAAATTTACTTAATGGGAATTCTTCTTTTGATCCAAGCAAAATCAGCACTTCTTCCATTTTTTGTGGATTTAAAGGAAAGCAATTTTCTTGGCGAAGCCCTGTAACCATCCATATTTATGATCAAAACGGGAATCATGCGGGGCCAACTGATGATGGAGGGTTTGAAAATAATTTAATTGGGGTCGATTATGAAATTATTGGTGGAGAAAAATTCATCTTCATCCCAACAGATGACGGGAATACTTACACAATTCAGGCGACCGGTGATGAAGTAGGAACCTTTGATTTAGTAATGTCAGATATTGATAACGGTGAAGCAACTGGCTCGACTGTTTATAATGATGTTCCGATTACAGGTTCCAGCCAGATTAATGTAGATATTAGCGGGATAATCAGTCTTGATTTTGCTGGGGATGGAAGTTTCGAAACTCTGGAACCAAGTTCCAGTTTAACCGGAGATGCGGTTGATGATCTAACTGCGCCTGAGACTGTTTATACTATTGATGGGGATAAGGGCGTTAACGGGAACTATATAAATAGTGCTACAATTACATTACAAGCGACTGACGATAGTTCCGGGATCTTGGAAACAAAGTATTCAATTGATAATTCTGCATACGAAGTATATACAGGCCCTGTTATTCTTAACGAAAACGGCGCTCATAGCTTCAGCTTCTATTCAGTGGATAAGGCTGGGAACAATGAAACTGTTCAGCAGATTCAAGGAATAATAATAGAGCCAGATCTTTCAAACAGTATTGGCGGAGGGAGTTATGCCACTGATCCTGGTCAACAACAAAGAGAAGGCCAAGTTTTGGGAGAGAAAACTGAAAAGAAAATCGAGGAAAAAGAAAAATTAAAGGATGGAACGCTAGTCCTGGATTCAACAGACGGAAGAACAGTATATATGATCGGAACCGGTGGGAAGAAATACGGATTTACGTCGCAAGAAATTTTCTGGGGATTGGGATACAGTTTTGAAAATTTGGTAACCGAGGATGTAAGCAATTATGAGCTTGGCGGGTTAGTTGACACAGTTGAACGAGCACATCCGGATGGAAGTTTGGTCGTTGATAAAGATGGGGTGGTCTGGTTTATTAATTTTGGCCATAGAGCACTTGTTGATAGAAAGGATTTTCTGAGTTTCAATAACAAGCAATTAGTTATTATTAATAACCATGATTTAAAATTAATAACTTTATGAAAAAAAATATTCTTTTGCTTTTAATGTTTTATTTTATACCTAATTTAGTAATTGTATGGTTATATCAGCAGAATGTAAGATTAGGACAAAATAGTTATATTCTCGATTATAAGAATCTACTTATATTTATTCTAGCGTTAACTCTCCTTTCACCAATTTTTATAGTAATTGACTCAATAAGCAGAAAGTCAAGTCACGCTTGGATTCTAATTTCCTTAATTTTAATAATTTTAACAGCCGGGTACATTTATTTCTTATACTCTTTTAAAGGGTTTTTTTAAAAGAGTATAATTTTTGACAAAATGGGGGAAAAGTCCTATAATAAATAGGACTTTTTGTGTATTTGAGATCCCAAAACAGGTTCGGGATTGCGTTTTTAAGAAAGAAAAACAAAACCAATGAATTTAGATGTCCAGGAATTGAAAAGGGCCGTGGTTGGCAAAAAACTTGTCACAGTTCACGCTTGGAATGATTTGGTCAAAGAAGCCGTGGAGAAAAAAGCGGACTTAGCTCAGCTGTTGATCGAAAAAAAGATCTTGGACGAGGAAGCGTTGGCCCAAATTTCGGCCGGCTTTTTAGATTCCGAGTTTGTTGACCTAAAACAACTTGGGCAAATTTCCAAGGAAGTTTTGCTGTTGGTGCCGGAGCCGATCGCCCGGCGTCACGGCGTGATCGCTTTTGGCAAAGAAAAGGACAAACTTAAGCTTGCAATGATCGATCCCAATGACTTGGAAACCAGGGACGCGATCAAGAAAAAAACTGACCTAGTAGTCGAGCCTTATTTGATTTCCAAAGGATCACTTGATTACGGATTGAAGCAATACCATACTTCGTTGGAGGCGGAATTTGCCAAAATCGTTTCCAAACAAGACACCGCGGACGAGAAACAAAAGCAGGACGTAAACGAGAAGCTCAAGGAGATGGCTGAAGAAATCCCGGTTGTCCGGGTCGTGGACACGCTTTTGGAATACGCGATTTTTGAAAAAGCCTCGGATATCCATATAGAGCCGCAAGAAAAAGAGGTAATCGTCCGCTACCGAATTGACGGCGTGCTGCATGATGCCATGACCCTGCCAAAAGTGATCCAGCCGGCGTTGGTCGCCCGCATCAAGGTTATTGCCAATCTCAAGATCGACGAGCATCGTCTGCCGCAGGACGGCCGGTTCAAAATCCAAAAAGACGAATATAATATTTCATTCCGCGTCTCCACCATTCCGGTGTTTGACGGGGAAAAAGTCGTGATGCGTCTGCTGGATGAATCGGCCAAAGCCATGAGTTTGGAAGAATTGGGATTTTTCCACCGCAACTACGAAACGATCATCCGGAATGTCAAAAAACCCCACGGGGCTTTGCTGGTCACAGGGCCTACGGGCAGCGGAAAGTCCACGACCCTTTATACGATTCTTTCCATGTTAAATACGAAAAACGTAAATATTTCAACGATTGAAGACCCGATTGAATACAGGATTGAGGGGATCAACCAAATGCAGGTGAATCCGAAAATTGGGCTGACTTTTGCCCAGGGGTTGCGCGCGCTTTTGCGCCAAGACCCCAACGTGATTATGATCGGTGAAATCCGCGACACTGAAACCGCGGAAGAAGCAGTGCACGCCGCGCTTACCGGCCATATAGTGCTTTCCACCTTGCATACCAACAACGCCGGCGGCGCGCTCCCCAGGCTTTTGGATATTGGCGTTGAGCCTTATTTGATTGCCTCCACGGTCAATGCCGTGGTCGGCCAGCGCCTGACCAGGCAGATCTGCCAGGATTGCAAAATCGAGGACAAGATAGACGCCAAAGAGGAAGAGGAACTGCGCAAGGAATTTAATATCGACGTCCTGCTTGCAGTCATGAAGCGGGAGGGGTTTATAGAAAAATCGGTCAAGACTTTATCGGAGCTGACTTTTTACAAAGGCAAGGGTTGCGACAAGTGCGCGCATACCGGATACAAAGGGCGAAAAGGAATTTTCGAAGTTTTGGAAGTTAGCGCCGAAATCCAAGACCTGATCCTCAAGCATGCTCCTACCAGCCAGATCCAGGACAAGGCAGTGGAGGCCGGAATGATTCTGATGTGGCAGGATGGATTCATCAAGTGCATTCAAGGCAGGACCACGATAGAAGAAATTTTGAGGGTAAGCAAGGAATAATGCAAAGATCAAAAATCAAAAATCAAAATGTAATTAAAAAAGCAAAAAGAACAATAAGTTTTAATTTTGCATTGTCATTTTGCATTTTGCATTTTGACTTTTGAATTTTTAGTCATGCCGGATTTTAATTACATCGCCAGAAGCAGAGAAGGAGTCTTGGAAAAAGACGTGCTTTTTGCCCAGAACGAAAAAGCCGTGGCTGATGTATTGCGCGCCAAAGGCCTGATCCCGACTTCGATCAAGGTTTCTAAAAAAGCGATCGACTGGAAAGAAGCGGCCGAGTATTTCCAGCGGATCAAGCTGCTGGACAAAATCAGCTTTATCAAAAATTTGGGAGTAATGATTAAGGCGGGTCTTCCCGTGTCCAAGAGCCTTAAAATTTTGGTGGAGCAGACGCCGAACAAAAAATTAGCAAAAATAATCGCGGACATTTCAAGGCAGGTGGAGGGCGGGCATAGCTTGTCCGACTCCGTCCGGCGATACCCCAAAGTTTTCTCCCCGATTTTTGTCAGTATGGTCGGGGTGGGCGAGGTGTCGGGAAACCTTGAGCAGAATTTGGCTTATTTGGCGGATCAGCTGCAGAGGGATTATGACCTGATGTCCAAAGCCCGGGGAGCTTTGACTTATCCGATTGTGGTTTTGGTGGCGCTGGCTATTGTCGGGTTTTTGATGTTTACCTTTGTGCTTCCAAAGCTGACCAGCACTTTCAAGGATTTCCAGGTCGAATTGCCGTTCATGACCAAAGTCGTGATCGGGGTAGTGGATGTGTTTGCCCATTGGGGAATCTTGATTTTAATTTTGATAGTGGTCGGGGTGTTTGGGTTTATTTCCTGGCGCAAAACCCCCGGAGGAAAAAAAATTATCCATAAACTGGTCTTATATATTCCAATCGCGTCCGGAATTGTCGCCAAAATCAATCAAGCGAGATTTGTCCGCGTGCTTTCCTCGCTGATCAAAAGCGGTATGCCGATAGTTGAAGCGTTGGATGTTTCTTCCAACGTGGTCGGCAACATTTATTATCAGAAAGTGATTTCTGACGCGTCTTCCAAGGTGAGAGTCGGTTCGCCAATGGCTTTGGCATTCAAGAAAAATCCGAAATTGTTCTCAAATCTTGTGGTGCAGATGATGGAAGTGGGGGAAGAGTCCGGCACTACCGAGGTGGTCCTTTCTGAAGTCGCCAATTTTTACGAAGCCGAGATCGACCAGACCATGAAAAATTTATCCTCGATTCTTGAGCCGGTGATTATGATGGTAATCGGCGCCGTGGTTGGCCTTTTGGCAGTCGCTTTGATTACGCCAATTTACAATATTACCCAGAATATTGGTTAGAGTATAGAAATATGGGTCCAAATTCCAAATTCCAAATTCCAAATTCCCAAAAGGGGATCAGCCTGATCGAAGTAATCATCAGCATGTTCATGCTGGCAGTGCTGTTGACGCTGTATGCCGCGGCCATGAACACCCTTGCCCAGACCAAAAAATTGAAATACGAGGATCTGGCCTACCACGTGGCCAGCAAAAAAATGGAAGAGCTGCGCGCCACTTCTCTTGACTCCCTGCCGTCATCCGGTGCTGTGACGGATCCAATGCTCGCGCAGATCCCCTCCGGCAGCGCGGATTTTTCCGTGGCTGATTACGGCGGTTTTTCAGGAATGAAGGAAATCGTGGTAACCGTGAACTGGAACGACGGTGGGGCAAAGCAGGTCCGGTTGCAGACCCTGGCCGGATCAGGAGGGATTAATCCGTGAAGAAATCCCGGCCAGATTCCAATCAAAAAGGTTTTACTCTGATAGAAATGCTAGTCGTGATCGCTATCGTGGGCGTAAGCCTTTTGGTCTTGGCAAATTTGTTTATTGGCCAGAACCGAATTTACAGGACGCAAACCGCGGAGCTGAATGTCACCGGCGATGCCCGCGCCTCGTTGGACGATATAGACGCTTACACAAGATCCTCCCACAGGGTGCTGGCATCTTACGATTCATATGCTACTGGTGTTCAGACTTTGGTTTTGCAAGTCCAATCCGTAAACGCTTCCAATCAGCTGATCGGGGGAAGCTATGATACGGTGGTTTATTATCTTTCCGGCTTAACTTTTTACCGTCAAATTTTCCCCGCGGCCGCAAGCGCCAGGACGGCATCAATAAAAAAGCTGGCAGCCAACGTTACTGGCTTGAATTTTTCCTACAACAACCAAGACCCAATCCTGGCCAGCCAGATTACCACTGACCTGACCATCCAGGAATCAGCCGGGATCCAGACCAGGAGCATTACCTCGTCATCGAAATCTTATTTAAGGAATTTTTAGATGAAGAAACAAGACGGACAGATAATCATTATCGCGCTAATTTTTATGACACTCGTCACTGTAGCTGTCGGCTCTTTGGTCGGGTATGCCGCGGTTCAGATCAAGGGGCACAAACAGGCGGTGGCAAGAGCCCAAGCCTTAAGCATCGCTGAAGCTGGATTGGAAGCGGCTGTTTGGAAACTGAATAACCAGGTCGGCTACAGCGGAGAAACTGGTACATCCTACTCAAACGGCTCTTATACTATTACCGTCGCGGACATTGCAGGCAATTCCAAACTGGTTAAAGCTGAAGCCGTGATTGGCAATTTAGGCAGAAGAACGGTGCAGGCAACCGTGGCAACCGGAACGACCAATGTCGCGTTTAACTACGGAGTCCAAGTCGGCGAAGGCGGGCTTGAGATGGTTAACAGCTCCAAAATTATCGGTAATGTTTATTCAAACGGCAATATAGATGGGGCAAATTCCGCAAGGATTCAGGGCACCGCGGTTTCCGCGGAATACTTTATTGAGGGCATGCAAGTAGATGGCAATGCCACAGCCAGATCAATTCAGAATTCTACGATTGGCGGAAGCGCCAATACCTACGGACTGGCCAGTTCCACGGTCGGAGGGAATGTGGTGGCAACAACGATGTCGCAATGTACCATTGGAGGAAACGCGATTTTTGACTTGAAAGTCACGTGCACTATTGGAGGAAATCAAACCGTTCCCAATCCTGATGAATTTGTCGATCCGGAAAAAATCGCGATGCCGATATCTGATGAGCAAATTGATGCCTGGGAGGAGGAGGCTGAAGCTGGCGGAGTGATCAGCTCGCAGAATTTATCAGACGGCACCACCAGCCTTGGGCCCAAAAAGATTGACGGCGACCTGATTTTATCAAATGACGCCACGCTGATTGTAACCGGAACTTTGTGGGTTACTGGAAAGATTGAAGTTAAGAACAGGGCGATCATGCGCTTATCTGAAAGTTTTGGAACTTCCAGCGGAGTTGTAATTTCTGGGGTGGATGGAAGCACGACAGCGGGCTATATCGAAATCGACAACACAACGCAGCTCCTAGGCTCAGGAACCGCGGGCAGTTATATTATGCTGTTGTCACAGAAAGAAGGAACAGGCTCAAACGCGATCAATATGAAGAATGGGACATCCAGCGCGGTACTTTATGCCGGTGAAGGAATGATCGAAGTCAACAATAGCGGGACCTTGAAAGAAGTGACTGCGTATAAATTAAGGATCACCAACACCGCCACGATAACTTACGAATCAGGGCTTGCCAACGCGCAGTTTTCTTCGGGCCCGAGCGGAGGTTGGGAAATCCTTGATCAGTCGTGGCAGTTAATACAATAGGTTATAGTTGTAGTATAATAAAAGCAGATGTTCAACCTTTTGGGAAACAAAAAAATTGAAGCTTTCGGCCTGGATATTTCCAACGTTTCGATTAAGGCCATGATGCTCGGAAAGAAAAACAACGGGCTTTTTCCTTTGGCTTTTTCCGACATACAAATTCCCGGCAACATCATCTCAAACCATATGATTACCAATGAGGAAAAGCTTGCGGACCAGATCAAGCGAGCCGTGTCAGCCGCGGGCAAAATTTCCTCCAAATACGTGGTCGCCTCCGTGCCGGAAGCCAAATCTTTTGTCCGCCTGCTTAATCTGCCCAAGCTTTCCGAATCAGAATTGGATAGCTCCATCCCCTGGGAGTTGGAAGCCGATATTCCGGTGCCTGTGGACCAGGTTTACCTTGATTGGATGATTATTAACCAGCAGGGGGACAAGCTGGACGTGCTGGTTATGGCCACTCCCAAGGATTACGTGGACACCTTGGTCTCTTCAATAAAGTCAGCCGGGTTCAAGCCTGCCGCCCTGGAACTGGAATCGCAGGCCACAGCCAGAGCGCTGGTTTCATCCGTGGATTCGTCTTCCGCTGTCTTGATTTTGGATATAGCGAGCATTTTGACAAGTTTTGTAATTATTGAAAACGGGGTTTTGCAATACACGTCAAGCATTCCGCTGGGGGGCAACGCCTTGACCGAAAGCATTGCCAGAAACTTGGGGGTTTCCGCACCTGATGCGGAAAAAATGAAACGAGAATTAGGGCTTCTTTCGGACACCAAAAAAGGCAATATTCGGCAGGCAATCCTTCCGATCCTTGATAATATTGTTGATGAAATAAAAAATGTTGCCCGCTTTCATGAGGAGCATTCCGTGGGCAAAAAACCGATCAGCAAAGTGATTCTTGCGGGGGGTGGCGGAAAGCTGCTTGGCATCACCGATTATATTTCAGCCCGCTTAAACCTGGGTGCGGCAAAACCGATTGGCCGAGTAGTGCTTGGGGATCCTTGGGTCAATGTGATTGATTCATCTATGAAGGAGCAAATCCCGCTGCCAAAAGAGCAAGCCCTTGGTTTGGCTACCGTAACCGGCCTTGCGCTGAGAGGGGCAAGCTATGCCCAGTAATACAACTTCGCGCATGTTCTACTATGTTTACATCCTGGAAAGTTTATCAGATGGTAAGCGCTATATCGGTTTTACCGCCAATTTACGGCGTCGACTAGTAGAACATGAACGAGGATTAAACTTTTCCACGAAGTTTCGACGCCCGTTTAAACTAATCTACTTTGAAGCCTGTTTATCCGAAAAAGATGCCAAACGCCGTGAGCATTATTTAAAATCAACCCAAGCCCAGTATGACAACTTCGATAATATTTTCTGGTTTGCTTTTGCTAATAAATTAACTTTTTTATTCTACATCTCTCTGATGCTAATATTTAAGTTTGTCTATTCAGAAAATATTAAAAAGCAAAAGCATCGAAGTTGCTCTACTGGGCAAGGTCGAAAGTTTACAGGTTTAAGATTAATCGAGTACCAGCGCCAATCGGCGTTTGGCACGCGAAGTTGATATACTGGGTATGTCTGACGAAATTTTTGACAAGGAATCTGCCGAAGAATTGTCCGAAAGCGTTCATCGCTCGGATTCTTCCTGGAAGCAGTTTTTTCATAAGAACAAAAAAATTATCTACGCTTCGGCCGGCAGTTTGGTTGTGATCCTGCTTGCGGCATTGGGATGGATGATTTTTTCAGGACAAAAACCAGGGGTGGGGCCTGCATCTAATAATGTCTTTGTCAAAATCAAAGGCCAGAGCCAAGTAACTTCCGGTAACGAAGGCAATTACACTGTTGTTTACACCAATGGCGAGGCCGCGGACTTAACCAATGTCACGCTGGAGCTTTTTTATCCGTTAAATTTTAAATTTATTTCCGCCACTCCTTCCCCGACCAATTCCGAAGGCCAAAGATTCAATCTGCCGACGCTTAAAAAGGGAGAGAACGCGGAAGTTAAAATTAAGGGACAGCTTGGGGGAGCAAGCGGCGAAATTAAAGAATTCAAGGCCAGGCTGACTTATTCTTTATCTAATTTTAATTCGGAATTTGTAACGGAAGACAGCTTCACGACCCTGATTCTCCCGCCTAACTTAAGCGTGGAAATTACAGGCCCAATAGATGTAATTGGCGGCCAGGAGACCACGTTTTCCATCAATTATTCAAACGTATCAAGCCAGGCATTTGAGAATTTGGCCTTAATCGTGGCATATCCCTCGGGATTTAAATTTGCATCCAGCGTTCCGCCCCCTTCCAAGAACCAGAACTATTGGACAGTTCCAAAATTGGACAAGGGCGGTTTGGGAAAGATAGAAATCACGGGAAGCTTTTCCGCTTCCAACGCCGCTGATGCCATAGTAGGAGTAGAGCTCGGGCAAATAACCAACAATACTTTCGCGACGTTAATTAACAGCTCCGCGGTTTTTAAAACGACCCCATCATCGTTGTCTTTGACTTTAACAGCCAATCCTAAAGACGTTGTTTCGCTTGGCGACAGCATTGAATACACCCTCGATTACGGGAATTTCGGAACTATCGGTTTGACAAACGTCGTGATAACGGCAAGCTTGCAAGGAACGGTTCTTGACTTAACCAGATTAAATGTGAGGGACGCGATAGTTACCGGCAATGTTCTGACTTGGAAGTCGGCGACCAAAAGTGAACTGAACCTGGTTTCGCCCAACCAGAAAGGGAAAATAACCTTTTCTGTGCCCACCAAATCCTCGCTTACAACCAATATTAAAAACCAAACTATTGGGGCGTCAGCTTCGATTTACGCGGCTGAGGTTCCCAAGCCAGTCCACGTCCCGGATGTCAATTTGAAGTTGGCGACACAGCTAGGCTTGTCCGTAAGCGGCCGGTATGTCCGGGGAGCCTTGCCTATGAAGGTCGGCGAGTCAACGACCTTTGAGATAACTTTTATCCTGTCGAATTTAAGCAATGATCTTGAAAATGCGCAGGTAGTTTCCTCCTTGCTCCTGCCTTCTTCCTCCTGGAAAAATATTATCGCCCCTGATTCGGAAAAATCCAGGATTTCTTTCAACCCTGGAGCGGGCAAGATTATCTGGAAGATTCCGCAGGTTTCTGCTTTTGTCGGCAAGTACGCGCCGGCGCTTATGGCCTCGTTTGAGCTTGAGGTTATACCGACCGAAGCGGACAGAGGAAAGACTGTTAATCTTCTGAAAGATATTCAAGCAACAGGCAAAGACCTGTTCATTGGCAAGGATGTTTCATCGGGTAATGTTATTGACATAAACACGGCAAACATTGATGACGATCAGTTAAACCTGAAGGGAAGCGCAGTGCAGTAGTTATAAAGTATAAAGTTTCGTAAAGTAAAACCCGGTTATTCCGGGTTACTTTATAACTTTATAAACTTTAAGAACTTAGAACTCTTTATGGCTTCACGTAGCCAAGCGGATTAAGTGAGACTCCGTTTTTCATGATTCTGAAGTCTAGGTGGATTCCGGTCACCCCTCTTACGCGTCCGGTGTTGCCTTGTTTGGCTATAGTTTGTCCCTTGGCTACCTGGTCGCCAGCTTTGACATAAAGTTCTGAGGCATGGCTGTAGCGCGTTTTGTAGCCATTTCCGTGGTTGATTATAATCGTATTGCCCCAACCGCTTTGCCATCCTGAAAGCTCCACGAACCCGGCTTCAGAGGCGAAAATCGGCTCTTTTTTGCTATTGGAGATATCGATGCCCGCGTGGCGCTTGAAGAATCCCTGGGTAATTGTCCGGACCGATGTCGGCCAGATGAAATTAAGGCCGCCGACCAGGTTTCCAGGGGCTGTGGCCTGTTTAAGCGCAATCTTTCCGCTATCGACTTTGACGAATTGGGAAGCGGGTTTTGGTTTGGCGGGCATGCTTACATTTTCCAGGGGGATAACAATGCTTGTGCCAGGCTCCAAATCTTCAAACAACTCGACGTTGTTGGCGTCCAGAAAATCATCTTCTGATATTTTGTATTTTGCAAGAATCGACTCCAGCGTGTCCGACTCCTTTAATGTGTAGGTAATTCCGGTTGTTGGAAGAATAGTCAGCTCCTGCCCTGGTTTGAGTATTGTGGTTTCATCAATTTTGTTCTCGACCATAATGGTCTGGGGAGAAATGCCAAAGCTTGAGGCAATGCTGACCAGATTATCCCCTGGCTCTACTTTGTAAACTGTCCGGCCTTCCCGCAGGGGGCTGTCGGAATCAGCGGGGTTGGTTTTGACAATTACGTTTTCCTGGATAGTGGTCGGGTTTAAGTTTTCAGATTTGAAGCCGGTTTGAGAAGCAAGAAGGGCAGAGGAGAAACTTGATTGGGCCCAAGCTTGATTTACTAGCCGATCCGTGCGAGCCAGAATCGTAGTGGTGTCGCTTGAGGCGAGCAGAGAAGAATTGAGGGTGGGGTTGCTTTTGAGGAAAGAAAAAATCACGCTGTTGTCGGATGATTCCAGACGGTTAGCGTGAGCGGAAAGGGTAAAGTTTACAATAAGGCCAAAAGTGGCGATAAACAAAACCACGAGTTCCAAGCCAAAACGGTACGCATAATCCTTGATAGACAAGGGAAGCAATGTTTTGGCGTGGAGAGACTTAAACGGGTGGATTGTGAATTTGCTGTTTGTTTTGAGCTTTTGAACAATTTTTTGGGTGAGGGATCCGCCTAGATGGTCTAGATTTTGGGCCATCGGATCAAGATTTTGACTAGTAATAGTGGCTCCTGTAATTTTCCAGTTCTATGCCAGCAGATAGCGGGAAAATAGTGGTTTTGCTTGCAAAAAACAGGAAATTAAAGATCAGTAAAATCAATACTCCGATAGTGTTGATGTTATCAAAATAGGTCCCGTAAGTCAACGGTTTAAGCACAGACTATTGTGCAAAAGTGGCAAAATGAGGCTTATTTAGGGCAAATTTTTAGATACTTAATCCACAAAAGGTTAAATCCGAAATTCAAATATCGAAAATCCTAAACAATGTCAAAATCCAAAGCCCAAATGTTTCAAACATTTGAATTTTGAACCTTTGAATTTGTTTCGAATTTAGTGCTTCGTGCTTCGAATTTAGCTATAATGCTTAATATGACTGAAAAGTTAAATTTAGGACTTAACGAAGCCCAGCTTAAGGCCGTAACCGCGCCAATGGGGCCGGTTTTGATTTTGGCCGGGGCTGGCAGCGGTAAAACGCGGGCTTTAAGCATGCGGATCGTGTATCTTATAAAAAAATTAGGAATGGATCCCGAAAATATTTTAGCCGTGACCTTTACCAATAAAGCAGCCGGAGAAATGAAAGAGCGGATTTTGAAACTTTTAAGAAGAGAGGACCGTCCTCTGAAGGAGGACGGTCCTGTGGCCTTGCCGGCCATGGGAACATTCCACTCTATCGGAGCCAGGATTTTGCGGACAGAAGGACGCCGGTTGGGGCTTAGCCCGAATTTTTTGATTTATGATACTTCTGATCAGGAGAGTTTGCTTAAAGAGGTTTTGGCAAAGCTTCGGATTGATGCGACAAAGTTTAAACCCTCGCTGTTTGCTCATGTCATTGATCGCGCCAAGAACAATCTGATTGAGCCGGAAGACTATAACGATGATGATAACGATAACCGCTTCAATGACATGGCTCGGAGGGTTTTTGTCCAATATCAAGAAAGCTTGCGACAAAATAATGCTGTTGATTTTGGGGATCTGTTGGTCTTGCCGGTCAAATTATTCCGCGACCATCCCGAGATTTTGAAGAAATATCAGGACAAGTGGCAATATGTATTGGTCGACGAATACCAGGACACAAACCAAGTCCAATATACTTTTACCAAGCTTTTGGTTTCCAAGCGCAAGAATATTTTCGTGGTGGGGGATGACGCGCAGGCCATTTACGGGTTTAGGGGAGCTAATTTGCAGAATATTTTAGATTTCGAGGAAGATTACCCCGACGCAAGCATTTACAGGCTTGAGCAGAATTACCGTTCAACCGCGCAAATTTTGGCCATTGCCGAAAAAATCATTGAACTTTCCCCTCGCCAGCATAAAAAGAAGCTCTGGACCGAAAACCACAACGGCCAAGCTCCGGTTTTGTTCCGGGCCGAGGATGAAATGGTGGAGGCCTGGTTCGTGGCGCGTAAAATTATCGAGCTTCAGGACGGGAGTCCGGGCGAAATCACTTACGATTATGATGACGACTCGATCCTTTCCAGGGTAATGCGCAGGGCCAGGCAAAGAGTCCTGCCCAAGCTAAAAAATCGACAAGGGTTGAATAATTTCGCGGTGCTTTACCGAACCCACGCCCAATCGCGCGCCGTGGAAGAAGTGATGATCGAAAGCGGAATTCCGTACCAGATCATCGGCGGTCTTAAATTTTATGAACGGAAAGAAATCAAAGACCTGTTGGCTTATCTGAAATTGCTGGTGAACCCAAACGATCTTGTCAGCCTGAAGCGCGTGATCAACGTTCCTCCCCGGGGCATTGGCCCGAAAAGTTTTGATTTGCTAAAAGAAGCCCTTCTTGAGAAAAAAGACAAAGCCTTGGCTAAATTATTTGACGAAAAGCCGGCGGTGAAGATTTTTTTTGAAATTGTTGATGCTGTTTCGAGTTTGGACGAAACCGCGACGCTTCCCCAGATCATGAGCCAGGTTCTTAAGATGACCGGTTATGAAAGTTTTCTGCGCGACGGGTCGGAGGAAGCGGAAAGCCGATGGGAAAACGTCCAGGAGCTTTTCAACGTCGCGACAAGTTTTGAGAAGTTTAATTGGAAAGAGGGGCTGACAAGATTTCTTGAGGAAGTCAGCTTGATGACCAATGTGGACGAGCTGGACCCCGCCACCCAGAAAGTTACATTAATGACTTTGCATCAGGCCAAGGGTTTGGAATTTGATACCGTATTCCTAATCGGGCTTGAAGAGGGGATTCTTCCTCATGCCAGATCGATCATGGAGGCTAAAGATGTGGCGGAAGAGATCAGGCTTGCTTATGTCGGCGTCACCAGAGCCAGAAAGAACCTTTTTTTGATTTATTGTTCATCACGCAAACAGTTTGGAACAAGGAATATGAGCGTACCCTCGAGGATACTAAAAGCAATACCCGAGGAGCTTTTAGATGTTTATGAATTTTAAATTCAAAGCACAAAGCTCAAATTTCAAATAAGAGTTAATAATTAATATTTTAATTTTTAAAATATATTTGTGCTTTGAATTTTGGACTTTGAAATTTTTTTATGAACAATCTCACAGACATAACTTATCTCAAATCTTTTTTAAAACAGTCCGGCCTGAAGCCTCGGCA
The DNA here is from genome assembly GCA_016199215.1 of Candidatus Doudnabacteria bacterium. Classification (GTDB taxonomy): domain Bacteria; phylum Patescibacteriota; class Doudnabacteria; order UBA920; family O2-02-FULL-48-8; genus JACQPC01. The sequence continues at coordinate 16,163 of JACQHB010000007.1, forward strand.
TTACCTCGGCCAGAATTTTTTGGTTGATCAGGATGTGCTGAATCGGATTATCGAGGCCGCAGATCTAAAAAAATCTGACACTGTGCTTGAAGTGGGGCCGGGGATAGGGACACTTACTTCTGAGTTGATTAAGCGGGCGGGGAAGGTGATAGCGGTGGAGAAGGATGAGTCAATGGCCAGAATCTTTGAGAAGGAATATGGAATATGGATCCAAATTCCAAATTCCAAATTCCAATTAGTTAACCAGGACATCCTTCGGTTCCATCTTGATCGGCATATTCAAGGCCCTTACAAAGTTGTTGCAAATATTCCTTATTATTTGACTTCAGTTTTATTCCAATATTTTCTTGGACAAGAAAACAAACCGGAGCTTCTTGTTTTAATGGTGCAAAAAGAAGTTGCGGAAAGAGTGGTTGCAAGCCCTGGGGAGTTATCAGTTCTTGGGATATCCGTGCAATTTTACGCAGACCCGGAAATTGTAGGAATCGTGAACAAGGAAAGTTTTTGGCCGCAGCCAAAAGTTGATTCCGCCATTTTGAAAATAACGCCTGTAAATAAATTTCCGGAAGTGGAGGACGAAAAATTATTTTTTAGAATTGTTAAGTCCGCGTTTGCCGGAAAAAGAAAACAGCTTAAGAATACGATTAGGGATGTTGAGGCTTTGCGAAGAGCGGGGGTTGAGCCCACTGCAAGACCCCAAGATTTGCAGATAGAAGACTGGGTCAGGCTTTACAAAATCATGAAAAGATGAAAAACGCTGGACAACCAGCGTTTTTTGTGCTATAATATAATAAAGTATTGGAAAGTATTGGTAAGTTCTGAAACAAAAGGGTTGAAATCCACCTTCGCTAAAGCTTCCCCCTTCGCCAAGGCTTCGGGGGACAGGTCGGCGGACAAGCAAAAACAAAACTAAAATGCACGGAAAACTTGAGGAGTTGCTTACGCTTAAGCAAGCCACTCATCTGCTGAATGTTCATCCAAATACCCTTCGGAACTGGGAAAAAGAAGGGCTGATTGCTGCTGTCCGGATTGGACCGCGGGGAGACCGCAGATATAAAAAACAGGTCATAAGCCGGATATTAAATCAAAAATAATGACTGAAGCAAAAAGAATATTAGTAAATATTTTGTTGGGTATTCTCTTAATTGCTATTTTGTTACCTTTCGTTTCAGTAAAAGAAACAAAAGCTATAGCAGTGGGGTTGCCTTTCGGTGGACGATTGCTTTTTACTTCACCCCCAATTATCACTCTGATTGTTAATTGTCCTGCTATGGCGCATGTTCTTAACTTAGGTCCCCAGAAAGGGGTTCTCCATTTATTTCTTCCTCCGGGTCAACCAAAAGCCTTTTATAATTTTTTTACTCCAGGAGTAAGTACCTTAGGTTCATATTATCCAACACCCTTACCTTTTAACTGTCCTGTTCAGCCAATTTTTCCTGCAAATTATTTTGGAACCAGTGTAAGATAAATGATGCGGAAAAAATCAAAAAATAATTACGGAACATTCGCAGTAAAGAATAAGAGAACCCCCTACTATTGGGGAGTGGTTTTATTCGCAGTCTTATCAGTCGTTGTTTATTTTGGATTTATTAATCCGAAGAAAAAGGTTCAAGATAATATTTCAACAATTCCAAAAGTTGAAGCCAATGAAATCCCTGGCTGGTGGTACAAAGATAACTTTGGATCATCTGTCTGTGAAAAAGATAACTGTAAGCAATCAGCAGATCCAGATAATGATAAGCTTACTAATTCACAAGAGTTTTTTTACCATTCTGACCCTTTGAATAGAGATACAAATGGTAATGGTTTAACCGACGGAGAAGATGTTGCATATAATTATGATCCAAGCAAGGCCGGGAAAGTCACTTTTGATCAAGCTGCGTCTGATGATGAAGTAGTGGGAGAGAGTCTTCTTCTTGATCAAGACATAAAGAAGGTAATTCAGGACTTGACTAGCATGGACAATGTCCAAGTCCCCAAAATTAATGATATTGAATTGGTAATTACACAGGACAATACTAAACAGGGAATCATCAATTACATTGTCCAAACTGAAGAGGTTATTAAAAATAATTTTCCCGATGAAGCGGAATCTTTCATCGCAACCACCCTTGAATCCAAAGACGATGAACAAGTGGCCGATCTTAAACTTCGAATCACCAGAACAATTATCGATTATAAAAAAATTTCCGTACCTTCAGATGCTTTGCAACTCCACAAATACCAGATTGGATCGTTCCAAACTTCACTTGCTGTAATCACTGTCCCTCCCGTCACTAATGTGAATGACGTATCCGATCCTGCGGCTAACTTTTGGTATGACCAAGTCCAGACTTACGCCTTTTTAGGACAGCAGGTCCAGCTAGAAACAAAAAAGCTTAAAGATAAGTATCAATGGTAGGGCAATCAAGAAAATTTATTATACTTTTGGTTTTAATATCTTTGTTGCTTGTTGAAATACAGCCAGCTTTTGCTGTTATTGACGGAACTACTGATCTTTCCGGTGTGCTTTATTCAGTTCCTACCGCGACCATGGCTGATATCCCCAAACTTAAGGAAAGGATTTGGATAACGATAATGAGAGGGGTTTCTTATGCTCTCGTGGAAGCCTTTACCTCGAGATTTGTAAATAAATTGGTAGAGAAATATAAAATCCGCAACTACCTTTATTATGACCAAGTTTTGACCAATTATTATCTAAATCGTTATCTAGCTGATAAAATTTCAGACCCCGATTTACAAAACATATATGAGTTGATGTACAGGGGCTACATAACAGGAGAATCCACGGGTACTACAGGCGGTCCTGATCCAAATGCGGCAGTCATTCCTAGGCTGAAACAGGCTATATATAAAGTATATTTAGAGAGCGGCGGGATTCCGAGTGATACTGTTTTTGACCCTTCGACAAGAACTTCTAATGTGGAATATTATGCCGCTGCTCAAACTTACTGGCTGGGGAGACCAAGCTATACGGAACAGAATTTACAAGGGCAGTTTGGTTCATTCCAAAGCGCCGCCACTACTGCGGCTCAATTGGAAGTTATTGTGGGCAACGGACTTAAGGCAGGGCGTTTCGTAGGGAGCGGTACGTGTAGTATTTCTTACGAATATGAAACAGAAAAGATAGATAATTTTTTTGTCAAAGCAGGATTAATAAAAAAGGCATTAGCAGAAGAGCCGCCTGCCGCGCCTGGCGTGCCGGTGGATCCCAATGGGAATTTGCCAGGAACCCAGATTCCGATAGAGAACCCGCCATTCGATCCCAATAGTTCCCCGGCTGCCTGCCAGGCTGCCGGAGGGAGATGGACACCTGCTGCGTTGGATCAAGCCCGTTCTTTTATCGACAACCCTTCATTTTTTGTAAATAACTGGCTACAAGGAGTAATAAGTTCAAAGAGTAATAGTAACTTTGACCCAAGCAATTTCTGGTTTGCCATCGGCAGCTCCTTGGGTAAATTTTTGGCAAATCAATTATTTTTAGATAAACAGGGCGGAGTTCTTAAAGATGATCCAAGGCCGTATACACCATTCGATGATAATCTTGGGGCAGGAAATGGCGTGGGCTACGATATTGACGGTGACGGAATAATTGATGGTTATGATTACGACGGCGATGGGCAAATGGACGTTTGTATTTATGGAGGAGACGCCCCTAACTGCTTAGGATCAAGACAATCAACTACCATTCCACCTCCGCCGTCAGGAGGAGGTGGAGGTGGAGCAACAATTTGTCCAAGCGATGAAATTAGTTTGGACGTAGTTTACCACGTTGCAAGGAGTGAGCCGGTTAACGGAGTATATTATGACCGTTTGAGTGTTCACGTGGATAATTATCCTGATGGTTCAGAGCCTCTTGGCCCGGATTTAGTTGATGATGATCCATTCCACGTCCCTCCAAGTTCAGCGCTTAATGATTTTGGCAATATATTTATCCGGACTTCGGGCGGAGCAGGGGGGTATATTGCAGAAGGCGGAGAAAGCCCCGAAAAAAGAGCGGCGGAAGCAGCGGGAGTAAGAAGGCACACCAAAATTCCTACTAATTATGTGATTGACGGATACATTACTGATTCGAATGTTCTCCAGATAAATCTTTCTAATTATGCTTCCGAAAGTCTTACAATTGGCGGATACTTCCGTGGAACGAATTCCGGAGACGGACGTGCGGAGGTTTGCACGCCGAGAAGCAATGTCCATACTGGACTAGTAATTCCCCAGGTGCCATAAAATATGAATATTATCGTCAAGAAAATTTTATTAATCCTTACTTTGGCCTTTTTGGCAAACCTTTCGTTTGCTGATTTAGGTTTTGCTGTAATTTCGCCCACCCCCCCGCAGGAAGTATTGATTGAGCCGGGGGAATTAAATTTGATTAATAAAGATAAAAAGATTCAGGAATGTGAAACAACTCTTTCAAACCGTCTTTACAAAGTTTCGGATTTTGGTTTTATGGAAAGCGGAACTGGCTTATGGCTGGAAAACGTCACTTGGCTCGTTGCCAGATGGGACTACACAAATAATCAATGTTTAATTTATCAAAAGCAGAGAATAAATTTTGCTACCGATGCAAAAATTGATAGCTTTGAAGCAAGAGGCTATAAAACCGAAGATATAACCGCTACTGGAGCTTATTACTTGGAAAGAACGGAATATGCCAGGATGGTGGAAAATAAGCTTAAGAACACAAGCACTAAGATTACGGTGCAAAATTTTAACAGGACAGTTGGGGCAAATACGGAAGCAACTGGCGCAAGCAAAGTAATCGGCACGATTCTTGCAAAGCTTATTGGTTTGGTTACGTCAGCAGTTCTTGCTCTAACCTCCATGGCCGGTGAATTAATGTCCTGGGTGATTGATGAAGTCACTGGCGCCGCTCAACCCCTTGTCGTTACCACTGGTTGGAAGATAATAAGAGATATTATGAACATGATTTTCATATTGGCGCTCATTATTATGTCTCTTGGAACCATACTTAGGATTGAGAAATATAATTATAAAAAGTTATTGGTCAAGCTGGTTATAATGGCTATACTGATTAATTTCAGCAAAGTAATCGCCGAGTCCTTCATTGGCTTAGTTGATATTCTGATTAGAATCTTTGCAGCCCAAGGGAACTGGACGGAATTTTTAAGTTATGCAAAAAATATCGCGTTTTACGCCGATTTTTCTTCAAGCAAAGGTTTTTTAAGCGATTTAGGACTTTCCATAACCGGACTTATCCTTGCTCTCGTGATGCTTGTAACATTTTTAGCTGTCGCACTGCTTCTGGTTATTCGCACCGTTGGCCTGTGGGTTTTAGTTATTCTTTCCCCAGTGGCTTATGCCCTCTATATTCTCCCGGGTACAGAGAAATGGGCGCAGAAATGGTGGGAAACCTTTATTAAATATCTTATATGGGCTCCAGTGGCAGTATTTTTCCTGCGGCTTGGCGATATTTTTATAGTAGAAATGAGAGCGAGGTTAACAAGCACTAAAACAAATAATCCGACTTTTGATTTTATTTTTGCTATGGCTTTTATGTGGGCAGCGGTTTACGTTGCCAAGCAGGCGGGGATGGTTGGGGGAGATATGGCGATTAAGGGAGCAAAGAGCGTCGTTACTGGCAAATATGGCATGAAAGGGGCTGCCCAATGGGGACTTGGTGCAACTGATAGATGGCTGGGCCGAGGGGCTAGTAGTTCCAGCAAGCTTAGAAGAGGGTTATCGTATGCGAGCGTCGGAGCCTGGAAAAAAGGCAGAAAAGAGAGAAGTCAGAAATTAGAAGAAGAGGCGTATACTGTATCTGGCGGTATGAGGGCGAACGTTCTTTCAAAGGTCTTTGGCGGGCCTCGTGATTTTGCAAAATTAGCCCAGTACCAAAGAGTTGCCCAGGAAAGGAGGCGGCTTGAGAATGTGGTTGATAAGGATGAATTAACAGCAGAAGTTATGCAGGCGTTAAATAGAAAAGAGTGGGATAAAGCAATGGGCGGAATGATGAAATTAGCTGCGCAAGGGGATTTGAATGAGGTGCTCTTGGCAAAAGGCTTAACCGCGGATGCCCAAGGTCTGCAGGCATTAATAAATGAGATAGTAACCAAATCGGGGAATAATACATATATGAGGATGGGGGCGGAACTTTCAAAAACTGCGGAAAATGCCAACTGGTGGGTTTTAGCCGGGGCTTTTAAACGCAATGATGACGGGAGTTGGTCAAATCGTTCGGAAGAGGACAGAAGAGGATACGTTAATGTTCAAAGAGCAAAGGCGAGTGATCAGGTTAACATAAGAACCCTTACAAGGGCCGGTATCGGTTTCAAAGAAAGAGTGGATGAGAATGGTGTCTGGTATGTCGAAGGTATAACTGAGGACGGTTTGGATTATGCTTCCCGGGTAAAAAATATCCAAGAATGGCGGAACAATGGCAACAAGAATGCAAAAGCGAACGTCGCCATTAGCGGTTCAGCGGATTGGTTGAGGGTTAATCCAGAAGCTTGGGCTGTGGCAGCAAATGAATATGCAAGCACAAAATTGGATGATCCTGACCGTTTGGAACAACTGCATAAATCTGTTGCCGCTCCAAACCCGCAGAGAGACTATGGTACAAATAGAACCGTGAATGCTACACAGGCTAGGGCATATTTTAACCGATTCACAGGAGAAGAAAGAGATAAAAAAATTAAAGACTATTCTGATTTGGCGCGTTTGGCCGGAATAACGCCCCCAGGAGCTGCTGGGACTCAGCCTGCTCCAACTGCTACCACTCCTGCAGCTACCGGTGGCGCAGCAACAACTGCCACAGCAGCTACAGGCCGAGGAGGATCAAGCCAACCTCAATCAAGATTTGAGAGTACTTCGGGACAAGCTGTTGTGGTGGAAAACAGAGCTCCTCATGTTCAGACGGCAACGGAAGTGATTAGAGAAGTAAGAGCTCCAGCGGGTGCTCACGATGCCATACGTGAAGTGTCTAGGCAGTTTCATGGGGGTGAACAGCTTGATGTAGGCGTCATTAAAGACCAACTAAGAAACTTGGGATTAAGCGTTGAACAAGCCAGTGATGCGATAAGCTCTTTGGCAAAGCGCGCTGCTGATTTTAGAGTGAACCGAGTAAGTGATGCCGCTTATAATAGGACAGGAATCGACATGTCTGAATTTAAAAGGGTTTTGAAAAATTTTATGTCTGCGCGACACGAAACAGGTGGGGAAGTCAACGAAAGAGTGATAGTAAACACAATAAGGTCCCAATGGCCCCAAGTAAACTCAAATGACGCTCAAACTATTGCTAGACAAATGTTTGGTTAAAATATATGCCTTTTAAGCTTAACAAAATTGAAATACAAGGACAGCTGTCGGATCCCAAGGTTTACGACAGTGTTCTCTTTTTTGCCGATTTAGTTCTTGATGAAAATTCCGGTGCAAATATACACAAATTTCATCAGGATCTTAAGCATGCGCTTCAACAGCAGAAGAATCAATTAGGTGAAAACGCAAGCAGATATGACTCCTTACTATTGAGGCTGCAATTCCGATCTATTCCTTTGTTGTCAGATGAAGAAATTAAAGGAATTTTGTCGAAAAGGATATTTTTTGCATACAAAGCGGACGTCGATCTGAAAAAATCTTTTTCCATGATGTTTGTGCCGTTTTTTTTCCAGGATGATTTTACCACTCTCACGAGAATTATTCGTCATTTGGAAGATAATAGCGAGACAATCGGCAGGAATAACATTATCCTCACTGACGGAAAAGTAGTCCATCCATTGATCTCGAATTGGTTAAAAGATTATAGGATTAAGACAGTGGAAAATAAAGGCAGCCTTAATATAATCAGCTTTCTAACCCATAGCAATAATTGTAAGAACTTAAACGAACAAGAACTCGGATTTTTGAAATATGTTTTGAATTTTTACGATTGGCTTAGGTTTGAGGCAAGCAAAACTTCGTTTATAGAAGAAGATATTCCAGCTAAAAGTATTATCCGGCCTGTCCCTCCCCCTGCTCCAAGTATTATACAACCACCGCAGCTTCCCAAATTTCCCGTAAAATTTAATCAGGAAATTGCCGTCTCGCCAAAGCCTGTCCATCTTGTTCCGTTTAAGGTCGACCTTAAAGAAATTGAGAGGGAAGTGGGTACTCCGGAATTGCCTGCGCCAAAGACTCAGATTTTCCGCGGACAATCGCCAACAGTTCCGCATCCGGCTGCGGTTTTCGACCCGCGCACCCGCATGCATCAAGATTTCGGCGGGCAGGGAAAAGTGGCCGCACAGCAAATCAATGTGATTGATGATCTTAAAAAACTTGACGTTGGCTATCTAAGGCGAGGGGAGCTGCAAAAGCAAATATCAAATATCAAATATCAAATATCAAAATTGGCGCAAGTAAATCACCTGTATCCTTATCAGGTTGTCATGGCTTTTGAACAAAGCCCCCTGTTTAAGCTTTACTTGTCGCATGGCAGTTCACGCGTTATCGGCCAGCCGACGAAGGACGATTTGTCTCAACCCGAATTTGAGGCCATTGCGGATTTGAGGAAAGAGATTGAAAGATTGTAAATCCGAATATCGAATATCGAAATCCGAAACAAATTCAAATGTCTAAAATTCAAAACAAAAAGCCCCTTTTGGGCTATTTTGTTTATTGATAAGATTATGTTATAATATTGGGGATAAATTCTAAAGTGAATATCGAAGTCCGAAACAAATTCAAATGCCCGAAGCTCAAAACCCAAAGAACTATGATTTGGAAGAAAGAACGTATAAATTTGCGGCAGATTGCAGAAAGCTTATAAAGAAAATTTCCAGAACTATATCTAACATTGAGGATTGTAAACAGCTGACTAAGTCTTCAGGTTCAATACCTGCAAATTATATAGAAGCCAACGAGGCTCTAAGCAAAAAAGACTTTGTAATGCGCATTAAAATCTGCCGTAAAGAATCTAAAGAGAGCATTTTGTGGTTACGGTTATTTGATCTCGAAGACCCCACTTTAGACAAAGAACGAAACAGATTAAAACAAGAAGCCACCGAACTTATGAAGATATTTGGTTCGATATTAAGAAAGTCAGAATAGCACTGTTTCAATATTTGATATTTGAATTTAGATATTGTTTCGAATTTCGGGTTTCGTGCTTCGATATTAAATAAGAACAAGAATAAATTATGCAGTATGCTTTGCCTCAATTTACCGACATCGAAGACAAGCTGATCGGGCCGTTGACGTTAAAACAGTTTCTGTCTCTTTTGGCCACAGGCGGCCTGGTTTTATTTTTTTGGTCGATATTCAAAATCAGTATTTTCTTTTTCTTTTTCGCGCTCCCAGTCGCCTTGTGCGGTATTTTTATCACTTTCGGCAGATTTAATGGAAGGTCGGTATTCACTTACGTACTTCCTTTTTTGGCTTTTATGGCCCGGCCAAGACTAAGGATATTTAAGAGAGAAACCCCCACCTTGGCCATTCAAAAAAGCGTCCGGACCAAAGAGGAAATAAAAAAGAGTCCAGAGAACTCAGCTGAAGAGCCGGGGAGCCGACTTAAGAAATTAGCCTATTTATTGGACCAGAGATCGCTTGAAGAAAGCAAATTAGCGAAAGAAGACATATGAGCGAAATGGCATCAAAAGAAAAAGCGGGAGCGGGAACGCAGGCCTACTTAGACATTGCCGAAGTAAGAGAGGGAACAGTGGTTCTCAAAGATGCTTCTATGAGAGCAGTCGTGGTAGTTTCTTCCACCAATTTTTCCCTGAAAAGCGGAGAGGAGCAGAACGCTTTAATTAATTCTTACCAGAGTTTCCTTAATTCATTGGAATTCCCGATCCAAATAGTTATGCAGTCGAGAAAACTGGACGTCCACGGCTATTTGGACAAACTTAGGGCGATAATGCAGCAACAGACAAACGAACTCTTGCGCCTGCAGACCCAGGAATATATTGAATATGTCGGAAAGTTGATTGAATTTGCCAGCATAATGAACAAGACTTTTTACGTGGTGGTCCCTTATTCCACTCAGGCGACGAAACAAGGATTTTTTAATAAGCTAGGGTCAATCTTAAACCCTGCTTCTACTGTTAGTCTTAAAAAACAGGAGTTCGAGGCGCACAGGGAAGAGCTTTATAAAAGAGTTAACCAGGTAGTCGGCCTTCTATCAAGCATGGGATTGAGGGCTCTTGTTTTGGATACCGAAGAATTGATTGAGCTGATGTATAATAGCTATAATTTTGATTCCGCGTCGCCGATTCATATTAAGAGCGTCGCGGAGCTTGAAGTGGCGGGCAATCAAGACGAAAGCCCTTAGCATTAAATCCGAATATCGAATATCGAAATTCGAAACAATATCAAATGACCAAAATAATAAATCCAAAACATCGTTCAGATATTAAATATTTGAAATTTGAATTTGTTTCGTGCTTCGGATTTCGTGTTTCGGATTTATAAAAATATGGCTTTATTCAAGAACAAATCATCGCCCAGACAAGAAACTCAAAGAAAGATGCTGGAAGCGGAACGCCAATTCCGGCAGGGTTTAAACACTCTGCGGGACTTAATAGCTCCTTCGGCTTTCAGGGTTAATTCAAATAACGTGGAAATTTCCGGCAAGCTGGCAAGATCTTTTTTTGTCCTGTCTTATCCCCGTTTTATTTCAGTTGACTGGCTTGCTCCCATAATCAGTTTGGACGCGACAATGGACATGTCCATGTTTATCTACCCGATGGGAACGGAGGATGTTATGAAAAAGCTTCGAAACAAAGTGGGGCAGTTGGAATCAACCATTTCTATGAACCAGCAGAGGGGCAATGTCCGCGATCCGATGCTTGAAACCGCTTACCAGGACGTGGAAGCTTTGCGCAACCGGCTCCAGCAGGGGACTGAAAAATATTTCAGGTTTTCTTTGTATTTCACAATTTACGCCGATAATCAGAAAGACCTGGATCAGATATCTTCAACGATCGAATCCCTGTTGGGTTCCAAACTGATTATCGCCAAACAATCTATTCTCCAAATGGAGCAAGGGTTCAATTCCACCTTGCCTCTGGGCAATGATGAGTTGGCTGTGGCAACCAATATGAACACGGAGCCTCTTTCCACCACCTTTCCTTTTGTCTCCACCGAACTTACCAGCAATGACGGGATACTTTATGGAATCAATCGTCATAACAACAGCTTGATTTTATTTGACAGGTTTCAGATGGAAAATGCCAATTCCGTATGTTTTGCCAAATCCGGCGCTGGAAAAAGCTACGCGATTAAACTGGAGATCCTGCGATCATTGATGCTAGGGTCGGAAGTGATAGTGATTGATCCTGAAAACGAATACAAGCATCTTTCAGATGCCGTGGGCGGGTCTTTCTTAAACGTTTCGCTGAATTCTAACTCACGGGTAAATCCTTTTGATTTGCCGAAGTCAATCGAAGGAGAAAATAACGAGGATATTTTAAGGGCGTCAGTGGTAAATTTGCTGGGCTTAATGAATTTAATGCTTGGCAGGCTCAATCCGACCGAGGAGGCGATAATGGATCGGGCAATTTGGGAAACTTACGCGAAGAAAGATATTACTCCAGCAAGCAGCTTCAACAATATCGAGCCTCCCCTGATGCAAGATTTGGTTGATGTCCTCGGAGGCATGGTCGGCGGAGAAAGTTTGGCCCAACGATTGACCAAATACACTGAAGGGACTTTTTCCGGTATTTTCAACCAGCCGACCAACATTAACATGGACAACCAGCTGGTGGTTTTTTCAGTGAGGGATCTGGAAGAAGCCCTGCGCCCGATTGCCATTTATATAATTCTCAATTTTATATGGAATATGGTAAGGTCTGAATTAAAAAAGCGGATTCTGGTCATTGACGAAGCCTGGTGGATGATGCAAAGAGAGGATTCCGCAAAATTTTTGTTCGGCATGGCTAAGCGCGCGCGCAAGTATTATTTGGGCGTAACCACGATTACCCAGGACGTATCTGACTTTTTGCAAAGCCCGTACGGCAAGCCGATTGTTACAAATTCCTCAATCCAGCTGCTGCTCAAGCAGAGTCCGGCTGCCATTGATTTGATTGCCCAGACATTCTTCTTGACCGAGGGGGAGAAATACTTGCTTTTGGAATCGGATGTTGGAGAGGGAATTTTCTTTGCCGGGCTTAAGCACGTTGCCATTAAAATAATCGCCTCATACATGGAAGACCAGATTATAACCACAGATCCCAAAAGAGCGTTGGAAATAGAACAGGCGAAAAAAGAATTGCAAGCAGTAAACGAAAATGATAATGCCTAATCCGATTGATCCTGACAAAAAAGAAGATTTAGAAATAAAAATAAAGAAAGAGCATGAAATAAAGCCGGAAGATATCATTCTGGGAAGAATTCCTAGTCCTCAAGAAGAGGAAGAAGACGAAGAGGATCAAAACCAGGATCAGCAAGGACAAAGAGAAGAAGACCAAGAAGAGGGAATTGAGGAAAAAGAAAAAGATCAAGGTGAAAAAGAAGAAAAGGAAGGGGATAAGGATTATGGGCAGAAAGAAGATAATAAAGAACCTGAAGGAAGCGATGAACAAGAGCCTGTTGAATCTGGACCCTCACAATTAGATGAGGAGCTACAAGAACAGGGAAGACAGAATGAGTTGGATCGTTTGAACCAAGAAGAGAGATTAGCAAAAAAAATAGGTGAAAGAGGTGCCGGACAAGCGGCGGTTGGGGAAGCGGGAGGTGCGGCAGTAGCGGGAGGCGAAGCGGCAGCTGCTGCTGGTGCCGGTGCAGTGGGGGGAGGTGCTACAGCTGGGGCGGCCGCTGTTGGTGGAGCGGGACTATTTTCTAGCATCGGCGCATTTCTTGTATCTACTGCTCCTGTTTGGATTCCAATTTTTTTGATAGGAGTTCTTATGATATTTTTAGTAGTTCTTTTGGTAAGTGCATGCGATCAGTCAGGTATTAAGGGGTACCTTGTCCGGGGGGGAGGATCATGGGCGGCTGCTATCGTAAAAGCACTACCAAGCGATTTATGCAAACAATTATCTTTTCAAGGCGGATCGAGTGGCGGAGGTGGGGGTGGAGGTGGTTTTCCATTTGATATCGTTATTACTAGCGCATATAGGCCAAACCAGAGCGGGTCGGCTCACCAGAGGGGTGAAGCCATAGATTTTTCCCTAAGACCAAGACCAACGGACAATAATGATTACAGAATAGATCAACTGGTGGCGATTGCTAAAGATTCGTTTCCAGGACCATTTGCGGGAGCAAAAGGAGATACCTTAGATGAATACAGAAAGCCAACGGAAAATGCGACAGGCGGGCATGTCCATGTGGAATTTAACACGTATTCATCGAACGGTAAAACGTATACTTATTGTGACAATACTGAAGTTATAATTCCGCCTATTGACTTGGAAGACATAAGCGATTTTCCGGTGGAAGGAATTACGGCTCCCAATTCGGCAAAAGTCCGGCCGTGTATGGTAGATGAAGTGCTAAGGATATTAAACGCAGCAAGTTCAGAGGGTTAGAGAATAAAAAATGATCAGCAAAAGAATTTATTTGGTCTTGGGTGGGATAGCGATTTTGATCGCGCTTGCCGTGGTGGCTTTTGTTTTTGCCGTAAAAAAGTCTAAAGAAAAGCCCTCCGTCTCCCTGCCTGAAGCAAAAACAGAAGCCAGACTGCTTGCGGATGAACCGGTTATTTCTCCAATCAGCTCTTTTGACGGAGGCGCTGTGTGGTTTTTTACTCCCAAGGGGAAGTTATTCAGGGTCAACATCGACGGTTCAGGATTGACTGAAGCTGTTTTGCCGGCTGTAAGCGGAACTGTAAAAAAGGCCGATTGGCCAAGCCAAGGCAATGATTTTATCCTTACCGCGTCTGAAACGGGCGGCGATAGCAGATATTATTACAGCAACGCTGACCAAAAATACACAAAACTTCCCGCCAATATCCAAAATTTCAATTGGCTTCCCGACTCAAGGAGAATTATTTATATTTGGCGCTCAGGCGACAATGTTCACCAGCAGCTTAATTACGCCAACGCGGACGCGTCAGGTTATAAAATTATCACGGATAAAATTTTTTGGCCCGACTTCAAGGTGATTCCCTCTCAAGACGGCAAGTCAGCGCTTTTGATCCGTTCAAAGCCGGAAGGAGACGTAAATAAAATTTATAAAGCGAATCTTGAGACCGGGGAGATAGAAATTGTTTTAGGCGAGGGAAAAAATATCGACGCCGTATGGCTGCCAAACGGGCAGAAATTTATTTTTGTCCAAGATGCAAGTACTGTTCCTAAACTGTTTTTATATAACCTGATAACGCATTCCCAGACGGATCTGGGATTGTCCGTCACGCTTGATAAGGTAGCGGTTGATAGAGATGGAAAATACGCGTACGCCGCGACGAGCAAAGCTGATTCTTTGGGCAGCATTTTTTACAGATTGGATTTGGCAAGCCTGAAACAGGAAGAGTTTTTCGCTCCAACATCTGAACTCCGCGTGAGAAGCTTGGGTTTGGCTTCAGACAAATTGTTTTTTGTCTCAAGCCAAGACAGTAAGCTGTACCTGATACAGAAATAGTTATACGCTATTCAAGGTGGATGACCCCATGTTTTTTTATTTTTTCAGCCAGCAACGGGTGATCCGTGAGCATTAAGTCCTGCTCGAGAAGCTGTTGGGCGAGCAATTTGGACCGCGCGACCAGATCAAGATTGGTCATGTTCGCTATTTTGAAGCTGTATCCTGATTGCTGGGTGCCATACAGGTCCCCGGCGCCTCTTATTTCCAGGTCTTTTTCAGCCAGTTCAAATCCGTTATTAGACGAAACCAATGCCTGTATCCTGGGATTTGTTCCGGCATTGGGATCTTCAGAAAAAAGAAAGCAATATGATTGGTGATGCAACCGTCCGACTCTTCCCCGGAACTGGTGCAGTTGCGCGAGGCCAAATCTTTCCGCCCCTTCAATCATCATCACGGTAGCGTTGGGCACATCTACCCCGACTTCGACTACCGAAGTCGCGACCAGGATGTTGATCTTGTTTTCTTTAAATTCAAGCATAACGCTTTCCTTGTCTTTGGCAGGAATTTTTCCGTGCAGTAGGCCGATTTTTAGTTCCGGAAAGACCTGCTTGCTTAGCTTTTCATATTCCGCGGTTGCGGATTTGACGCCCAATTTATCGGACTCTTCTATTAGGGGGCAGATCACAAAAGCTTGCCGCCCATCATTGATTTGTTTTTTTATAAATTGGTAAGCGTCAGCTCTTTTGGCTTCCGGCACAAATTTTGTTTTAACCGGAAGCCTGCCGGTCGGCAGTTGGTTTAAGAGGGTAATATCCAAATCTCCATACAGGGTTAAGGCAAGCGTCCGGGGAATCGGGGTGGCGCTCATGGTTATAAGATGAGCCCTGGATGTTTGTTTTAAGGTTGAGCGCTGCTGGACTCCGAAGCGGTGCTGTTCATCGATCACAACCAATGATAAATTTTTAAACTGGACGGTTTTTTCAAGCAAAGCGTGAGTGCCCAAAATCAGTCGCGTTTGGCCTCCTGAAATTTGGGCAAGCATGGTTTGCCTAGAAACCGGATTGCCGTTGATTTTAGTTGAGGATGACGTGAGAAGGCCCGTATTTATGCCGTCATCAAGGAACAGTTTTAGGAGGGTAAGATAATGCTGGTTGGCCAAAACCTCGGTAGGAGACAGAAGGGCGCTCTGGAGGCCGTTTTTGGCGGCAAGAAGCATGCTTAGAGCCGCTATTATGGTTTTACCGCTTCCAACATCTCCTTCCAGCAGTCGGTTTGCCGGGTAGGGTTTGGAAAAGTCCGAAAAAATGTCTTTAAGCGCTTGTTTTTGCGAATCGGTAAGATTGAAGGGCAGGCTCCTGATTTTTTGGTCAAGCAAATTTTTGGTTTGGATCTGGTATGAGGATTGGAGCTGCCTGATCTTTTTATGTTGAAGAACTTTGGTCTGGGTTTGGAAAATTTCATCAAACGCCAGGCGATTCCGGGCTTGCTTTAATTTTGTCAGGTCGGATGGGAAATGAAATGTTTTTACTGCCTGATCCTCGGGAAATAGCTTTTCTGTTTTTAGAATTTGGGGCGGAAGGTATTCCGGGATCACAGCTTTATCAAGATAGGTTTTGATAATTGTGCGTAATTGTTTCTGGGTTAATTTCGCGGTTAAGGAATAGATCGGCACGAGCCTGGCAGTATGGATTTGTTCCTGTTTTTCGATTTCGTAAATTGGGTTTTGAAACTGAAGCTTTCCGCCGGAGGCGGATCCGTTTTTGGCGGAGTTTCTCCTTAGGCTAACTTTGCCGGAAAAGATGAAATTCTCTCCTTGTTTAATGATTTTTGAAAGGAAGGGCTGGTTGAACCAAACACAAGTGATGCTTCCAGTATCATCCTCAATCAATGCTTGTGTCATGGTTAGCCTACGGACTTTTGTCCGGAAACTGGTGGCCGAAAGAACCCTGGCTTTGACATTTGCCCATTCGTTAACTTTTAATTCCGCGATGGGGGTGAATTTAGAAAGATCCAGGTGGTTTCTGGGCAAATAAAAAAGCAGGTCCTCTAACGTCTCGATCCCTAAGTTTTTTAGCAACTTAGCGCGTTGGGGGCCAACAAGATAAAGATTTTGAACAGGAGTCGATAGTTCAAACATAAAAATAAAAAGCAGCCTTTAAGCCGCCGCCGCCTCGTTTCACGAGGCGAGCCTCGCCAATCTTCGATTGGCGAGGACCCACTAGGTATAAATTTTCAACTGGAGTTTTTAGGTCAAACATACTGGTGTGGCTTTACAACCACGCTCGAACGTATTTTAGCAAAAATTGCTGAATTTGGCGAACGCCTCCGCGCCGCCGCAAAGCGGAGGCGTGCCAAGTTTGTACTCGGGCGCAGCGGAAGGGGGGTGTGGGAGGAATTCCGCTACGCCCTCGCTTCGGCTGGTGGCGAAAAATTGGCGGCGGGCGGAACTCTAAAAATTGAAAGGTTTTGAATTTTGCCAAATAATATCAAACTGGCCTTTCATTGTCTTGGTAAATTCTTGGCTTTTGATAATGAACCCAAAATTTTCACGAGATGAAGAGATAAATCTCACCGTATTTTCATAGATAGCATACCCCAAAGAAAAATCTGTTCCTTCTGGAGCTAATCTTACTTCTCGGTTATTTTGATTTCCAATTTTAAGAAAAGGATATTTTTCCAAAGACGGAATTTGAGTACGCGGCCAAATGGTTTTTAAAGTAATATTTCTTTTTACTCTTTCATTATGAAATTCCTGGTGAAATTGCGGGGTCAGTAATTTAATTACGTCCAAAATAGGCCAATACACAGATACTGTTATATTTTGATAAAGTAGCATATCCTTCATCATTTGTTGCAGTTCCTCTCTTCCTTCGAATAATTGCAAAATAGGTCTTAGTCGCACTTGACCTTTGCCATATATGCTTTTTAAATCCGCCATAGCTTCTCGTGCAAGAGCAAGATTTGTTTCTTGCTCAGTTAAAATTAGCTCAATTTTTTCAGGTAGTTCAACGCTATATTTTCTTATCCCACCTTTCAAAGTTTGGGTTACTAAACCTCGTTCTTTTAGTCGAGCGAGGTAATCGTACACAGAAGTACGAGTGATATTTGCCTCGTGCGCCAATTCTGTTGCGCTAACTAACCCGCTTTCGAGTATCTTTTCAAAAATTTCTGCCTCGATCTCTTTGAGATTAAACAGTGCGAGGATGTTCTTTAGTTTCGGAGTCATAGTTGTGGAATTGTTACGACAATATTTACATTATCAAATTTTTTAAATAGAGTCAATAAGGGTATTTGTTCTTTCAAAAGGAGAGAAGACATGAAAGTCCAGTTGGTCGTTCCCGCTCTTGAGGGGTTCAAATACACCCGCAAAAGCGGGTGCCCTCCTCTGGGCATTGCCAGCATCGCCTCCTACCTAAAAAGGCATGCTGACGCTGATGTAGAGATTCTGGACGGCGAGATGATTGCTGATAACAAGACAATCGTTTCTCGTATAAGCTCCGGTGCTCTCGTCGGGGTCCTTACTAAAACTCCAAACTATCCTGGAGCGGTCAGGATTGCAGAAGGAGCGAAAGCCAATGGCTGCACAGTCGTTTTTGGTGGAGTGTACGCCTCAAACATGGCTCAAGCAATCATGCAACACCGCCATACGGTAGTTGATTTCGTAGTGCGTGGTTTCGGCGAAAAACCGATGCTTCGAATTCTCGAAATGATCCGGTCAGGTCAGCAATTTCCGGAAAAACGGATTTTGCTTGAACCTGCTCCGTGTTTTGACGAGATGGGCTGGCCAAGCCGCGGGTGGTTTGACATGGAGCAGTATATCGCCAACTTCGCTGCCGATCGGCCTAGTTGGAATTTGGCTCATGGCACCAACCTTTTCACACACATGGGCTGTGTCCATAAGTGTGATTTCTGCTCGCGGATGGGCCCGTTGGGTGGAGGGGTGTACTGGCGTGAGCCAAAAAACATTTGGGCTGAAGTGCGAGAGCTGGTATCGAGCTACGGAATAGACTACGTACTTGATTTCAGTGACACACTCACCCAAAACCGGCGCTGGCTTCAGGCACTTGTTGAGGCAAGACCGTACGACCTGGAGCATATCCGCTGGCATGTATTTGCCACCGCAAAGCGGATTCCAGACAGCATTGAGCTACTCAAACTGCTCAATGTCGCGCATGTTTTTGTCGGCGTGGAAACTGGAGACGAGCTGATATCGCAGAACGTGCTCAAAGGGAGAAGGTTCAGCCCGCAACTGGTGCGTAATGGAATCAGTCTCTTGGTTGAAGCTGGGATTCGTGTCACTCCGTCCTTTGTGTACGGCTTGCGTGGCGAAACTCCGGCGAGTATGGAACGGACATTCCGATTTGCGCAAGAACTCGTAGCACTTGCCGGAGCAGAAGAAGTCTTTGCTTCGGAGCTGATTCCTTGGCCGGGAGCACCGGCTTGGGAGACAGTTCGCCAATTCTTCGGCGGTACGGACTTGCTTGAGGTCGAAGCACTGAAAGAGGTCTGGCTTCGTGAGGTTGTTCACCTCAGTCCTGTTCACGCGCGTGAGTACGTCAACAACACGCTGGCACTCGCAAAGTATCCCATTAGCGTGCAAGGAAAGGAGGATAAGCAATGAAAATAATCCGGCCAATCTTCCTGTTCGGATGCCCGAACAGTGGAACTACAATTCTGTGGCGTGCACTCAAGAACCATACGGACTTGAGTGGGCCTGACACGGAAGATCAGGATATCGAGGGTATGCCGAATTCCATGCGTCACCACCTCGGAAACGCCACTTTCCGACTCTGGGCTCATCCGAAGTTTGGCCTTGCTTATTATGTAACCGAGCAGGACTACAACGAGGAGGACACCCAAAGACTTCGAACAATTTACTGCCAGTCACTTGCGCCTGGTACAAGGCTGGTGGTGAAAAGCCCGGCGCACACGCTACGGGCTCGGCTAATACAAGCATACTTTCCCGACGCGTACTTCGTAGCCATTGTTCGGAATGGCTACGCGGTTGCAGAAGGAATTGTACGAAAGAGGAAGTACGACCCTGATCGTCCGCAATTTAAAGGTTTAACCACAACCATTGAAGAGGCGGCGGAACAGTGGTTCAGAGCGAACGTGGTGGTAGTTTCGCACCAACAGTTCTTGCGTAATTACCTCATCGTGAAGTACGAGGATTTGGTACAAAATCCAGGAACAACGCTGTATCAAATTCTCGACCACTGCGGTCTAGCCCGAACCTCCATTCAAGTCCCCAACTTCAAGCAGGATAAAAACGACGAGCAAATCGCTCGACTAACAAAGGAGGAAATCGACGCCATAACGAGAATCGCCGGGCCGATGTTGCGTCACTTCGGCTACGTTCTTTAAGGGGCTTACAATTCACAAGATTGTGAGCCCCAACTTTTAAAAAATCATTATGCAATACAAAATATTTGGTCCAACAGGTAAAAAAGTTTTTAACGTCGGTCTTGGCACTTATGGTCACGGCGAAGCATATGGCGGAATTACCAAAGAAGAATCTTTGGAGATTTTACATACTGCGGCTGAATACATAACCGAGGATGTCCATCTTCTTATTGATACTGCTCCAAGATATGGAAACGGGGAGGTAGAAATTTGGATTGGAGAATTTTTGAAAAACTATAAAAAGAATAATATCCTTGTAGCCACAAAGGGCGGAAGACATATTGAGCCCAGACGCGTGAATGAGAAAGACTTTAGTCCGAAATTTCTTCAAGCCGATTTGGAAGGAAGTTTAAAGAGGCTTGGACAAGATAATGTCTTTCTCTATCAACTCCATAACCCATCTCTCGATATCATTACAGATGGCTCGGTATTTACCTTTTTGGAAGAGATGAGAAGGCAAGGGAAAATTCAATGGTATGGAGTATCTATTGATACTGCTGAAGAAGGTTTGGCGGTTATTGATGTTTGTCGTAAGCGGAGATATAAAGGACTAGCGTCTCTTCAGCTTATTTATAACATTCTTCAAAAGCATATAATTGACGAACTTCAGCGACAGACAAATAATATTGACCTAGCAATTATTGCACGGGAGCCACTTCTTCGTGGCTTTTTGACTGACCTATACGACGAAAAAGTGAATATATCAAAACTTCCTCCTGCTCCCAAAAAAGTAATTGACCTCTATGGTAAAGATAAACTATTTGCACATGTTAAAACGGTGCGTAAGTTTTTGAATGAACAAGATATTACCATGCCGCAATTGGCACTCCAATTTGTTCTTGCTCACCCTTTAATAACCACGGTAATACCGGGAATAAATAAAAAAGGGTATATTGCCTTAGATTTTTCTTTGGATAACAATAATTTGAGTTTAGAACAGGCAGAACAACTTAAAAAAATTGATGATTAAAGGGGAGTTGTTAGCTAAAAGCCGCGCGGATGGGAGGGTGGGCCAAGCGGCTTTCCTTTTTCTTATTTTGTTTTTAAGCCCGCCGCCAATTTTTCGCCACCAGCCGAAGCGAGGGCGTAGCGGAATTCCCCCACACCCCCTTCCGCCGCGCCCGAGCGCAGTATTGTCATTGTGCCGCGCGTAGCGCGGCTCTCTGTCATTTTTTACAAATTTTTGCTAAAATATGTTCGAGCGTGGTTGTAAAGCCACACCACTAAACAACTTTTCAATTTTTTTGAAGCCAAATTGTGGGCGGCACGAAGTGCCGCCCATTGGTTTTCCCCTGACAAATCCGCTTCGCTCGGCGCGCGCAGGCGCGCCTCGCGGTTGGCCAAAACGAGGTTCGCTCTTGTGCGATTTTAAATTCTGTCTCGGATTTGCTTTGCCCAAAATACAAAAAGAATTTTTGCCTTGGATATTAGGTATGATATACTTGTAATGTATCCAACTCCGCAAGTCTTCTTTTTTGATGGCCGTCTCGGTCAATTCAAGGAGACTTGAGTTGGATACAACCGGGGCGGCCTTTAAAGTTTAACTAACATTTTTATGCAAAAATTCTTTTTGTATGCCCGCAAGTCCACCGATGTGGAAGATAAGCAAGTTTTGAGTATTGAAGCGCAACTAACAGAATTGCGCGAGCTTGCCAAGCGTGAAAACTTGGAGGTAGTTGAGGAGTTGGTGGAGAAACAATCGGCCAAAATTCCAGGCAGACCAATTTTTAACGAAATGTTGCGAAGAATTGAAGCCGGAGAAGCTGCCGGAATTTTGGCCTGGCATCCGGACAGATTGGCGCGCAATTCTGTTGACGGTGGAAAAATAATTTACCTTTTAGACACAGGTGGACTTGCGGGCTTGAAGTTTCCGCAGTTTTGGTATGAAAACACCGCGCAAGGTAAATTCATGCTCAATATTGCTTTTGGGCAAAGCAAATACTATATAGACAATTTGAGCGAGAATACCAAACGAGGATTGCGCCAAAAAGTCAGACGAGGTGAATATCCCGGCCTTGCGCCTGTGGGTTATCAGAATGACCCTCGCACAAAAACCGTTGTCGTGGACAAAAAGCGAAGTGTGGTTATCCGCAAGGCCTTTGAGCTGTACGCGCAAAATAACTCTCGTTTAGAGGACATTGCCAACTTTTTGGCGCAGAATGGTATTCTCACTTCTGGTGGCAAGAAACTTCACCGAGACAGAATTTCTTTTATCCTTTCCAACCCGTTTTATTACGGACATTTTCGCTATGCTGGGGAGGTTCACGAGGGCAAGCACCAGCCAGTCGTCTCAAAGAAAATTTTTGATAAAGTCCAAGAGGTAATGAAGCAGAGAGGAAAACCTAAAACCAAAGGCAAAGTTGAAAAACCATTTGTCGGACTTTTACACTGTGATGAATGTGGCCGTATGATAACTGCCGAAATCCAGAAAGGTCATACTTATTATCGTTGCACGAAGAAAAACATTGTTTGTAGTCAGCCGTATGTCCGTGAAGAAGAATTGGATCGGCAGTTATCTTCTCTGCTTCAAAAATTTTCTTTGAGACCGGATTGGGCGGCACAAATGGACAAAATGCTGAAAAAAGACAAAAAGGAATCCGCCCAATCCGCAACCGCTTTTGTTCAAGAGGCAGACGAAAAGACTAAGACACTAAATATCAAACTCCAGCGACTTTTAGACGGATATTTGGAACAAGATATTGAACGCGAAATATATCTCGAAAAGAAGCGAAATTTCATGAGTGAAAAAAAGTCGCTGGAGGAGCAAATCATCAACTTCGAACAAAAGCGGACTGGCTGGCTCGAACCGATGGCGGAATGGATAAAAGAAGCAGAATCTCTGCCTAAAATCGCACAAGAGAGCAACCTTTTCTCAAAAAAGGTTGCTGCCGAACATTTGTTCGGCTCGAACCTCGTTTTGGCCAACCGCGAGGCGCGCCTGCGCGCGCCGAGCGGAGAGGATTTGTCTGGGGAAAACCAATGGGCGGCACTTCGTGCCGCCCACAATTTGGCTTCAAAAAAATTGAAAAGTTGTTTAGTGGTG